>NZ_JXIS01000069.1:0-15571 GCF_000836715.1 Bacillus sp. L_1B0_5
TATTTATTTTAGTTTTGCAACACCCTCGTATTATTAAGAGTATGCTTCTATTTTAGGAATGCTTTACCTCACAAAATGAAAGTACACTTTGTTTCCATTCTTAAGTTGATAGATGTCTGGTGCCCCACTGTAAGAACGTAATTGTATTGTAGAAAAATAAAATAGAAGGATTACTTACCTTTAGTAAATATGAGAACTTTATATTTTTATTATTTACGATTATGCAATATCAGACCTCAGATATTAAAATTTATTTACGAGCTTTTAATTTATATAAATATCATACATGGATTAATGGTTTTATTCTAAATGCAATTCTTAATTGTAAAGTTTCGTTTGGATCTTTTATGTTTCGTCCAAGTATTTCTTCACATTTCTCTAAACGATAAATAACGGTATTACGATGTAAAAATAAACGTTTAGCAGTTTCGGATATTGCACAATGAGTTTCTAAATAAACAGATAACGTGTGCAATAGTACAGCATGATCTTTTTCATTTTCATTTGCAAGTGAATGTAGTGTGCTCTCATAGAACTTTTTTAATTGTTCTTGTGGAATCATACGTAAAATCGCTGAAATTTCTTTTGCTTGATAGATCTCAATAAATTCTTTACTCCCTGATATTTCACCGTAGTAAAATGCATCTGTTGCTTCTTTAAATGAATGAGATATATGTAACAATTGTTCGCTAGAATTAGCAATTCCAAAAGATATGCTTTTTTGAAAATATGTATAGATTTTCACCTGTATCTTTTTTAATAAAGAGATCATTCGTTCTTTTTCAGTTTGTCTCCAAATGCCATCACAATTCACCAACAAAACATACATATCATCTTTTATGAATAAATGAACATTTGCAGTATAAGAATTTAGTTCTTCCTCTATCAAGTCATATATAAGATCCTTTTCTTCTTGATATTCCATAAATGACATAGTGAATTCTTTTATATCTATTTTTCCTATAATACAAATATACTTTTGATCAAATGATAAATTAAATTCTTTTCCTAGATTAATAATTTCATTTTGAGTAGAGAAAACACTATTAATAACATTCGTAAAAAATTCATCCTGAATGCGTCTTGAGTATTGTCTTAAAGAATGTTCTTTTATTAATTCAAAAGCAAGGACGTTTGCAGCTTGTTCAACAGCCAATACCATTGAACGATTTAAAGGTGAAATAAAGCCGTCTATAACTAAATAGCTGTATTGATTATTCTGTGTAAAGATGGGAAAAATTGAAACTGTATCACGAGTTTTAGTAAGAAGAGAAAAAGTAACAATTTCTATTGTTGATAACGGTAGTTTACGCCCGTTTATAAAAAACTTCTTTAAACTTTGAATAGATGCTTTAGTGTTATTGTATTCGGAAATAGGGCGCAAGTGATAGTCAAGTAGTACAACTGGTAACTGAATTATTGATGATAAATTTTCCAAAATCATATTTATGCCTTTTCCACTTAAAATGTGATTTGAAAATTGTTGATGTATTTGCATTGCTTGATGTAATTCATTAGTTCGCATATCCAGAATATAACTTAAGGTTTGATTTACAAGATCTCCTAGTCCTATGTCAAATGGGAGCTCAATAATTGGAAAATAAATTTCATCTGCTAATGAAATAATTTCTTCGGGTATTTCTTGTAAAAACCGTTTAGTTTTTATACCTAAAGCTGTACAACCTTGTTTCTTCATTTGTATGATAAGTTCTCGTAATGCATACATATCGTCTTTAAAATGATATGCACTTGTAACTAATAATTCGTTTCTTTTTAAGAAATGAATTATATCAGGTGCATCCATCATATTAACGGTATAAACTTCTTGTTCTAAACCCTTATGACCAGCGATAAGTTTAGCTTGATCAAAAATAGGGATTTTCATAATATCATATAGTTTCATTAGATTTCCTCCAAGGATGACTTATGTAGGATATTAAGAGCCAAATTACTAAATAAGTAGATTATACTAACTCTTAGTATGTATTACAAAGTTTAAATGTAACTACTACGTTATAGAAAATAATAACTGGATAAATTGATTAATAATATTTTGCTAAATAACGGCCATTATAAAACAGGAAACCTGAGAGTAAAAGGTGTTAACTCTAACTATGGTTATAATAACTAAAAAAACAGTATATATTTGGATGATTTGTCAATGTAGTTATTAGAATTAAATAATAATATATGAAATAGGCCTTATAAAAGATTCGAAAAGTTGTTGGATATCCAATTATTTCAGTGTTATGTTTGAAAGATTCTCCATAAAAAGATAGGGAAATAAATAGATTTAAAATGAATTGTGAGAGAAAGTATTATACGAATTTGACAAAGTGTTAAATTCGTATGCTTATAAAAATATTAAATAAGGTGGATTTTCACTGAAAAATGTAAAGGGAGTATTGTTAATATGTCTGAATCCTTAATGAAAAAACAAGATAAATTTGGAGAATCCACTACTTTGATTCCTTACTGGTGGAAAGTTGTACTGGCATTTACTTTAGGAACAATATTTCTTAATGCGGATCGGTACATTTTAAACCCTATATTGGGAGAAATAGGGTTGGAGTATAACTTGAACAATACTCAATTGGGTTTAGTAAATAGTATTTTCTTTTTCACTTATACAATCGCACAAATTCCGGCCGGTACATTGAGCGATAAGTTTGGGAGGAAAATAATTCTGGTTCCGGGTTTTATTTTATTTGGAATTTTTACAGGAGTAAGTGGTATTATGGCTGGATTTACAGGATTCTTAGTGGCGCGTGCTTTAACAGGACTTACACAAGCTACTTATTATGGACCGCAGTTCGCACTTTCTTCTGAGGCAATACCAAATAAAAGAAGGAGTATCGGTTCTGCCATCATTAATAGCGGAGCAGCTTTAGGAATATCATTAGGATTTATTTCTTCTAGTACCCTTGTGTTGGAATGGGGAATAAACTGGAGAATGATGTTTTACATATTTTCCGTTTTAACCATTTTATGCGGTTTGTTCATTGGTTTTGTTGTCAAAGAAGGAAAGAGACAAAAGAAAGATGTAAGTAATCCAGTCATAGATATAGAGACTGATATAAGTATGCTTTCTTTATTAAAGAACCGTAATCTTTTAATTACATTCATTATATTATTTTGCTCTATTTATGGATTTACAGTTATTATGACGTGGTTACCAAAGTATTTACAAGTGGAGCGGGGATTTCAGGGCAGTGAAATAGGTTTTATTTCATCATTAGTTCCATGGGCAGCAATACCAGGATCACTTTTTGTGGGTTATTTATCTGATAAATATGGAAAGAAAAAGATATTTGTATTTACATTGGTTCCAATCGCCGCAATTTCTTTATGGGCAACGGTGTATATTCAAAGTATTCCTTTAATGATTGGAGCTCTTATTATTTATGGTCTTTTTGGGAAAATAGCGCTAGATCCGGTGCTAATTGCAACTGTTTCAGAGAACGTAAATCCAGAATCATATGGCCGAGCGTTTAGTCTTTATAATTTTATAGGAATGTCATCCTCAATTGTGGCTCCATTTATCGCAGGTTATTTAGCCGATTTAACGGGCAGCATGGCTGCTGGGTTTTATTCAGCTGTTATCATTCTTGGAATAAGTTTAATTATCATGATGTTTTTTAAGGAGACTTCTCCGAATACACATTTTGAAGAAGGAAGCATTTAAGAGGATAAGAGTAAATTAATTGGAAGTTTACTGGAGGGAAATTAATGCATACACTGGATAAGTTGCAATTAGGAAAGGATACACTCGATTTACTTCATTGGTTAGGAGAATGTGGAAAAGATCCAGAAGGGGGAGTATCCAGGTTCTTATATAGTTCAGAGTGGCTAGAGGCTCAAGAGTCTCTAAAAACGCTATTTATTAAAGAGGAATTATCTATCCATTATGATGAAATCGGAAATTTATTTGGAACGCTTGAAGGTAGTAAATATAAAGACGAAACAATATTAACTGGTTCTCATGTTGATACAGTAAAAAATGGAGGATTATTTGATGGGCAGTATGGTATTATCGCTGGACTTTTAGCTATAAAATATTTAAAAGAAAAATATGGACAGCCTTTGCGGAGTATTGAGGTTGTATCCATGGCGGAAGAAGAGGGAAGTCGGTTTCCATATACATTTTGGGGATCTAAAAATATTGTTGGGATTGCTAAACAAGAAGATGTTCAGAATATCTCAGATTTTAATGGTCAAGCATTTGTAGAGGTGATGAGACAAACTGGTTTCACATTTAAAGCTAATCCTGAATATGCTCGTAAGGATATTAAAGCATTTGTTGAACTTCATGTAGAACAAGGAGAAGTACTAGAGAAAGAAGAGAGATCCATTGGTATTGTCAAAAACATTGTTGGTCAACGACGGTTTACAGTTGAAATAATTGGTGAATCCAATCATGCAGGCACAACACCAATGAAATATAGAAAAGATGCGATGAGTGCAGCTAGTTATATGATACATAGGATTCATACCATGACTTTAGAACATGGGGAGCCACTTGTTGCCACTGTTGGGGAAATTAAAGTAGAACCTAATGTCGTAAATGTAGTACCAGGTAAAGCTATATTTACGATAGACGTAAGGCATGTAGAAAAAGAAGAATTGCATCAATTTACTGATGAAATAGTACAGGAAATGAACAAAGTTGCAAATCAATTAGGAGTCCAAATAAAAATTAAAATGTGGATGGATGCTGCACCAGTACCAATGGATAGAGATATAACTGACATTATCGAAAAGCAATGTTTGCAAAATAATATTGTGTATAAAATGATGCATAGTGGTGCAGGTCATGATGCTCAAATTATAGCACCATATATACCGACCGCCATGGTTTTTGTTCCAAGTCATAAAGGTATTAGTCATTCGCCGTTTGAATATACGGATCCTAAAGATTTAGCTGAAGGAGTAAATGTGTTAATTCATACATTATATGAATTAGCATATTAACACGGTTTAAGTAAATTTATAAATAATAAACAATATTTTATTGTTGTTAATTATTTAAATTAACTATGTAATTATCTTATTCAATTCAGATTTACTACAAGTAAAGACCCTGATATTAAATTTCTAAAAGGGGGACATAATGAAACAAAAAGTATTAATAGAAAATAAAAAAAATAAAATGACTCCTTATTGGATAAGATTAGTTATTGTATTTTTTTTAGGCTGGATTTTTATATATGGAAATCGTGCTATTTTAACTCCAGTAATAGGGGAGATTAAAAGTGATTATTCATTAAACAATGCAGAAATAGGGCTTATGAATAGTTTATTTTTCTTAGCTTATACAGTTGTACAAATTCCATCGGGTTATTTAGGAGATATGTATTCAAAAAAATGGGTGCTCGTGCCTGGATTTCTGGTTTCTGGAATATTTTTAGCTGTAACAGGTTTGTCAGAAGGGTATTTGTTACTTATATCTGCATGGATGATTTCCGGGATTGGACAAGGAACTTTTTATGGTCCACAATTTGCATTATCATCAGAGTCTATTCCAAATAAATATCGAACAATTGGGAGTGCAATAATAAATAGTGGAGGAGCGATAGGGTTATCTTTAGGATTTATATTTTCTAGTTACTTTACGCTATCTTTAGGGTTTAGTTGGAGAATTACTTTTTTCATTTTTGCCCTACTAACAATAATAGTGTCAATAATAATGTTATTTACTATTAAAAATGATAGTGAAAATGAAAATTCAATAAAGAGGAAAATTGATAGAGAAGAAAAAAAATTCTCAAGTTCAATTAAACTCTTATTAATGAACAGAAACTTAATAGTTAGTTATATTGTTGCTTTTTGTTCATTATATGGATTTTCAGTTATGGTAACTTGGCTTCCTTATTATCTTCAAACTGAACAAGGAATAGAAGGTAGTATAGCAGGGTATTTATCGTCAATAATTGCACTTTTAGCGCTTCCTGGAAGTATTTTATTTAGTTGGATAAACGACCGCTTTCAAAAACATGTCAAAATCATGAAGTTTATGTTGATATTTTCTTCAATCTTCACTTTTTTAATTGGTTTTACTAATAGTACTGTTTGGATTATAGTGGGGCTAGTATTATATGGCTTTATGGGGAAAATTGCAATGGATCCTATAATTGTAGCTTTTGTAGCAAATAATGCTCCTCAAAATCTATATAGCACAACTTTTGGGCTATACAATTTTATAGGAATGTCTTCAAGTGTACTAGCTCCTTATATCACAGGAGTATTATCAATTTATACAGGAAGTATGAAAGCAGGCTTTTATTTAGCTTCAGTCTTTTTACTCATCGGGCATTTCAGCTTAATTTTGATAAAAGAAAAAGATGCTAATATACAATAAAATTATGTCAGAAAGGATCGTTATACGCAGCTGTATAGAAATAAAGTTCTCTTTAAATTAATCGATTTGCTATTGAAAATCATGATGAATATATATAACTAAAGCAATTCCTTTATAAAAAAGTATCCATTTTCATGTCTTCTTATACAAGATTAAACAAAAATTGTAGGAATTTAAGAACCTTATAACCCTATCAAGAGAGAGTTTAAATTCTAATTTAAGTATAATTCAAACTATGTATTTATTACATAATAAAGTTCAAAATGAAGTGGATTTAATATAGGTTTTAAATCCACTTATCGATTAAAATAATAAAAGTTCAGCAATTTTGTATTGCTGAACTTTTATTATTTATTCTTTCCTATTCTGCCTAAACTATCTTTAATAGTTGTTTCCCCAAGTTGAGTGTATAACAACGCTGTATCTTGACTCGTATGCCCAAGTTGCTGCATCACTTGTAACGAGTCTTTTTCTTCCATATATAATTTATTTGCCAATGTATGTCTTAATTTATGAGGAGACATTCTTTTACCGTACGCCTTAGTATATTTTTCAACGATATCTTGGATAGCCCTAACCGAAAGAGGCTGTGCAGTATGTTTATACTTTGATAAAAACACATTTTTTAATTCTTTCCCTGGAGCATATTTGTTATCTCTAATTTCCATATACTTTTCTAAATCATTCAATGCAATTGGTGTAATCCATACAGAATCTTCTTTGTTTCCTTTTCGGATTACATCAATTAGTCTTTCTTTTAAGTTTATATCTTCCATACGAAGATCGGCCAATTCACTTACACGAATACCGCTACCAAGAAAAAGGGAAAGGATAGCTACATCACGATCTTTATCTCTTAAGAAATAGAATAACTGATGTTTTGTTAAAGACTTTTCATGTTCGTACTTTACGTAATTCAAAAATTCTTGATCGTCATCATTATGGAATATTTTAGATCTCATACGTTTTGCACGAGCATTTAATGTTTCTTTATCTTTATGTATTTCTATTTTAGCCATTACATTTCTATAAAAATAGCATTCTCCATCTTCATTCTCTGATAGGGAGGTGAGGTACTTAAATAAAGACTTTAAGGCCGAAATTTTTCTGTTAACAGAGGAATTCTGCATGTTTTGTTGTAGTTTTAGAAACCTCATAAAGTTCTCAACATCTTTTTTCTTTAAATTCTCCAAATCAGAGAAGGATATGTCTTTAATAGGCTTAAATTCAATAATTTGTTCAGATAATAGCCAATTAAAGAAGACTCTAAAATCATATACATAATTCAGTAGGGTAGAGGGAGAGGCATCATGCAATTCTTTGTACTCCACAAATTCTTCTATGTAAAAGGGCATTTCATTTAAATTCTCGTATAATTTCTTACGATGTACGGATTTTTGACGTTGTTTACTGTAATCCATAAAAATCACCTCATATATACTATAACAGAAAAGATAAGCGAACACAAGTTCGCATTAAATTCAATTTTTACACAGACTTATTTACATAATTAAATTATGAAATACTAAAATATACTCGAAATTAAATAAGGATAGTGTAGTCATTCTAATAAAATTATAGATAAGCACGTGATAAATTTGTATTAAGCTATAAAAATTAGTACAAAAATCACATTTACAGTTGTGCAAAATAAAACAATTTTCATATATAAATTCATACAAAATGAATACATGAAAATTTTTAAAAAGTTGTTATAAAATACGAATTGGTTAATTTAATCATGATTATAAGGAGTTAAATAGATCAACATAAGAAAAACTTTTATAAATTGAAATGTAATTTACTATAAAAATTTTCAATGAGTAATTCAGTATTTGATAATTTCTATATAAAATATGAATCATATGGATACATACCAATATACGGAGATGCATGATATGGAGCTCGAAATCCCTAAATACTGTATTAAATTTTTATTTATACATTTTATTGTTCGTAAAATTGGTATTTCGTGCGAACTTGTTGTTTGTTTTTTAGAATAATAATTACACCCCTCTATCTTCACTTATTCCAACTATTCTCTCTTTATATTAAAAATACCCTATAGATTATTCTCATTTTCTATAAGGTATTATTTCATATGAATTCTCTTATCTTATATTGATTTTGCCTTATACGAAAGAAAAAACGCATTTATGCAGTATAACTTCTTTTTATTAAGATATTTTATTAAAGATCGCCATTTGTTCTAACTAGTTTGTCTTCAACAATTCTAACCATTGAACCATTTGCAACTTCATTTCTTATGTGACTACTATATTGATTAATACTCCAGGAATAATTGTTGTAAGCAATCGTTCTACCAACTTCATTATTATACAAGTCCATTTCCTTATCAACGCCATTAGAATATTGCTCATGGGCATCTGTCCAAACTTTTGCTCTTGCAACACCCACATCACGACCTTTAATAGCACCTAATTCTTTAGCAAGGGCTGCATTCCAAAAAGAGTGCCTAAAAGCATCACCATTTCCTTAATAAAGAGTTGAGTTGGTGAGAATCTGTATATATCTACTAAACCTTTCTCTCGATACTCTATTAAAATAGAGTTAAGATTAACTTCCCCTGATGTTTCTGTAGATGCAACGGATGCACTGATTGTTGATAAACCTAGGCATGTGCATGCTGCAAACGTTGCAAATATCATCTTCATATTTAAAAACTCTTTTTTATATCTTTTTATTCTTGTAACGATAACAATTTATATACTAGCAGCCCTCCATTTTAATATTATTAAGAAACAATATTAAAATGGAAAATATTCACTATACCTTTATTCCATTTTTTATCACCTTATTTATCTAAATAATGCTACAATACTATACTTCTTTCCTCCTACTTTTACTTTATTATCTCAACTTTCATACTGTGGAACCATATATGTCCCTCACCTTTCAGGGTTAATCCTACAGATAAACGTTTTACATCAATAGGGATATCTACAATTATCGAATATTCTTTCCAACTTTCTTTTTTCTTTAATTGGCTCACATTCTAATGATTTCATTTCCCATAAATCATTAGGCTTTTCACCCCTTATCCATAAGTCTGCGTACTCCTGAATAGATTTAGTTCTAATCATTCCTGACAATTTAATTCTTTTCCCTAAATATAAATTTTTATTTAGAAAGCAAAATACTACACCATATCCTTCTATCTTTTGTATCGAATGCAAATAATGTACAAATTTATTTATTCCATTGATATCAAACGTATTATATAAAAAGTAATTACTAGGTGTCTTACCTCCAAGCATCCATTCGGTCAAAAAATCATCATTCATAATCTCTATCCTCCACATCCATTATACTTACTACTACAATATCATTGACTTCACATATTTTTTTGATTTTTTTTGCTAAAAGGGGTACCACCACATTGCTATCAAGCTAAAATTTTATATTTCCCCCCAGAACTAAATTTTTTGCTAACTTGTAACAAAAAAGCTCATTTTTTCGTTTTGGAGTAATTCTGAATTCTTAGGTTGATGGGCACGGGGTGTAACCTCTATTTAAGAAAATTTTTCATTTCATTAAAAGCCAAGTCTCGATGGCCAGCCTGACAGTGTTGTTCACCACCGGTTTCTTTGGTAAAGACTTTCGTAGTAATTGAAGCTGCATTACACAGTTCATGCTGGATTTGCGGTAGACGACTGATTGGAACATACTGATCATCTTCTCCAGCCAGAAGCAATACATCCTGATTAATAAACTGACTTATTCCAGCCATCGTATGTTTCTCAAAATTTTTAATCAATGTAAATGGTGTTTTCTCACCTGTGTTTTCCATACCTTTTATAATTTTCCACTTTAAGTCGATATTTGTGGCCATCATATTTTCAATCATTGCATTGACATCAGCTGCTTTATTAGCAGTCAAAAGGGTAGTCAGCCTATTCCAGACGTCATCCGGCATCCGAATTTTTAATGCATCAAGACCGCTATAGAAAATATTAAATGCAATCACTTTGTCAATCCTTTTTTCAAATGCAGCAGCACGCATTGCTAAATAGCCTCCCCAGGAAGCTCCCATAATGCTGACACGATTTAATTTAAAGTAGTCAATTATTGCAGCAACTGGTTTTTCCCAGTTATGAATGAATTTCAAACCATTTTTTAATGCTGACCCTTGCCCAGGACCATCAAAGACGATAATATTATAGTCAATTCCTCTAATGAAATTCATCATCTTAACCATTTCTTCCATATAGGAATCATAGCCACCAAATACCAGTAACGTTTTATTGGCACCAGGTTCAATTAATTTAACTGCTGGAAGTAAGGAATTCTCATATGGGACTTGATAGGGTTCATAGTCAAAATCACTAAAACCTTTATAGAAGGTCTCGCGATATTTTTGATACATTCTATTTTTGTTAGGATCTGATGGAGTTAGATAAAATTCAGCAGCTTGATAGTAGACAGATGCAAGATCATAATGGTACTGTTCTTCTCGCTTTATCGCATATTCTAGCCAAGTTTCATACCAGCTTTCTATATCGGTTAGTCTTGGAATAATACCTTTTAAATCACTGTTTGCCCTTTCATCCTCCTGATAGTAGTCATTTAAGAAACGATTGATTTGCAAATTAAATTGCTCATTGTTAACATAGTTTTTAAACATTTTATTCCTCCTCTTATTAATTACAAAACAATGGTAATGGAATCTATCTTGTCTAACAATAAACAAAAGAGTTTAATAAGTAGGAAATCGAACAATTTGTATTCTAATGGTTCGAAAAGCTTCTTTTTAAGGGGGATTGATTTTATGGAAGAGGACGTTCGAATATACAAGACTAAAAAAAATATTTCAGAAGCACTAATTATCCTCTTGAATGAAAAAGATTTCAATCAAATTACAATAAAAGACATTTGTAGCCGTTCGTTAATTAGCAAATCCACTTTTTATAGTCACTATGTAGATAAGTATGATTTGATGGAGAAAATAGTAAATAAATATGCCGTTTTTTTTAAAAATGAAATAAAATTACGCTTTAAGTCTGGGAATCAAGGCAATGTTGCTCAAGTACTTGAAATGATTATGGACCAAATTGCTGCAAATAAGACAGAGATTGCTACACTGTTAAATATACATGTCCCTTTTGCAGATTTACGTGTTGAATTGGAGACAATTTTATACCAAACTTGTCTTTCTTACTTGAACGAAAAACTAAGCGATTCTAGTGCCTCTATTGACTATCTGGCTCAATTGTACACCGCTAATGCTATGGTACACATAAACTGGACTTTAAAAGGTGATAAGGATAGAAGTGCAATTGAGCTTGCCCATAAAATGCAACAGTATATTTTTGAACAGGTTCAAAAATAGATTACACTGTGCAAGCGGACTTCAACTACTCATTTTCACAATTGAAACATCGCGGAATAATGGCATTCATATTCCAAGGGAATATATTCAGTACATCTCTCCATTAAGCTGAGAACATATCGCACTTACAGCGGATTATATTTGGAATTTAAATCAAAAAATTAATTTTGAAAACTTACGGACATCACGAAAAAATAGAGTAAAGAAGTAATAAAAACACAGGGAAAATCATACTCTCTGTGTTTTTATCATTTAATAATATGTAAAATTATTCCTTGACGTAAAATTTTCTTTTTGGTCGTGTGACCCCTTATACAATAGGGCTTTTTTATTTGTCAAAAACTAGAAATCATAATAAGAAATATACTTGAATTAGATTGAAAGGAGGTAAAACACCAAATTATCACTTGTAAGGGGCACTATATCATTTCAACATATCTCCGAAAATAAAGAAGCAACTAATTGAAATTAGATATGGATATAAAAAAGACCATCGAAATGATGGTCTTGCAGACTGTAGACAAATGCATAAAATAACGAATGAACCTTTCTTTCAACACTTACTTTACTTCTTTCATAAATAGTCTAACGTTTTCAGCGATTTCTTTGAATTTGGTATGGTGTAAATAATGTGATCCATCCATGGTTACTACTTTTCCATGTACCGAGTCTTTTATCTGTCCTTCATGCAGAGGTATCCACCCTGCTACATCTTCATTATTCGCTTGTAAAAAGAGAAGAAGTGGAAGATATTTAGGGAAGATTAAACCTTGAGCCCCTTTAAAATTAGACGAAATATGGTCCATCTCATTCAAGGTTGTGTCATTATACATGTTTTTATTCGAAATCATTTTCATTTGCTCTACGGTTTTTTCATCAAATGCCAGTCCAGCATAGGGGTCAGCACTAATTTTCATAGCCAATCTTAAGAGACCTGATTTTTTGAGATATGCAAACGTTTTTAATGGGAAATTGATATCCATACCCGGTTGTGTTGCAACACTGCTATCGATTCCGACAAATGCAGTCACCTCGTTTGGATATTTGTTCACATAATCAATTCCATAAATACCTGTAATGGAGTGGCCCATGAGCATGTATCTGTTAATATTAAGCTGCTGTAGAGCTTCATGAACTTCACTTACCATATTCTCCGTGGTTCGCTCTTTTTCAGTTTCATCACTTAATCCATAACCGAAAGGCTCTACCGCAACAACTTTGTAAAATGGAGATAATTCATCGATAAGAAGCTTAAAATCAAGACCTGGAGTAGCTGTTCCATAACCAGGCAGGAGCACGATTGTTTCCTCGCCCTCGCCTTGTATTAACACATTCATGTTTTTCCCGTCTACAGATACGTGCTGCCCGTAGGGCACTATTCGTTTTTGCTCCGAATGACTACTCATCACATTTACGATATAAACAATACCTAAAAAAAGTACAATGGCTAGAACGATTGCTCCTATGGTTTTAAGTAAGATGCTTCGCACTTTCTTTATTTTCATTCCACTCAGCGTTTTCTTTTCCTCTTGTTGTGTCACTGTCATCTTCTCCTGTCCTGATCTGTTTACCTTGCTTTATGTGCCTGTAATGAAAACTTAATCAATGAAGATGTACTCACCATGACGACAATATGAACTGAATATGAACTGCAAAAAAAAATGCTACGACTCATATGCAAGTAAGTTTGCATATGAGTCGTAGCATAGAGAATGAATCTAACTAATCTGTTGGTGTAGTGATTGGCAAGGTGACAATGAAGGTCGTTCCTTGACCAAGTTCACTTTTCACTCGGATGTCACCTTGATGAAGCGACACGATCTGTTTAACGATAGCGAGTCCCATACCACTTCCGTCATACTTACGACTGTGGGAACGATCGGCCTTAAAAAAACGCTCGAATATACGCTTCTGGTCGTCAAGGTGAATACCAATACCAGTGTCGGATATTAGGATAGTCACGTTTTTGGTATCTTGTTTGATGCTTACGTTAATCACGCCGGCATCCTCGGAAAATTTGATGCTATTTCTGAGGATATTCGTCCATACCTGATTTAACAGGTCATGATCAGCCGTTACTTTAACCGTCTGTAAATCAAGCTCGAAATGTATATCGCGAGCAGACCATTGTGGCTGTAGCGCCACAATTATCCGTCGGATTTGTTCATCGAGGCTGAGCGTGACGAGCCGTAGTTGCTTTGACTGCGATTCAAGAAAACTCAGCTTTAGCAGGTTATCGCTCATTTTGGACATCCTTTTCGCTTCAGCGATGATAATATCAAGATAACGGCTTCGTTCGTATTCTGAGAGGTCCACTTGCTTAAGTACTAGAGCATAACCGGATATCGAAGTGAGCGGAGACTGAACCTCGTGCGACACGTTCGTTACGAATTCCCTGCGCATCTGCTCAAGTTGCTGCAGATCGTGCATCATTTCTTCGAAGCTGCGAGCCAAAGTACCCAGCTCACTCGTTTGCTTAATATTCAACTTGACGTTGAAATCTCCAGATGCTATCCGCCTGGTCGCTTTTGTCAGCTTTTTTATCGGTCTTACCAGGAATACAGAGGCAACTAGAATCAATAAGCTTCCTGCAATCAACGAACATGTTGCAAAGACCACTGCCCACTTTGTGACAAAAGAGGCTGAAGGAGGGGCGAGCGCTTCCAAAAATATCGCTTTCGTTCCCATTTCCGTTTTCAACGGCAGCCCTAAGAGGACCGTGGCAATACCGTTAGGAGTGTCCTGAACAACACCTCCATCTAATACTTTCTTTAGTTGCTCCATCGTCACAGGCGCAGGTTTGTGTCCGTGAAGTTTACCGTAAGACTTGAACTGACCCGTTGCTTCGTAAATTCGAATATAATAAGAATCGAGCTGCTTCATTTCACTTACGAACAAGTCCGCTTCACGTAACGGAAAGGTCTTGTAAATCCGGACGATGTCTTGGCCAAAGTTACGTGAGTTGATTTGAGCGTTTTCGTTCAATTTATCCTCGAATATCCAAGTTGACACCAAAAAAGAAATGATCGTGCCCCCGATGATGGAGACTAAAAATGTCAGGACAACACGTATATATAAGGATCTGATCATTCATAAACCTCAAGCCGATACCCAAGCCCGCGCACCGTTTCGATCCGAAAATCGGGGGTTGTCGCGAACCGTTCACGCAGCCGTTTAATATGTACGTCTACCGTTCGATCATCTCCGGCGTAATCGATACCCCAAATCTGATCGATCAACTGCACACGCGTATAGACTTGTCCGGGTGTTCCAGCGAGCTTATACAGCAATTCGAACTCCTTTAGCGGCAACGTAAGCGACTCCGTCCCTTTCATCACCTTATAGGTCTGTCGATCAAGGATGACGTTCCCTAAATGGATCTTCTGCGTGGAGCCAATCTTGTATCGTTTGAGTAGTGCCCTAACACGAACCGTCAACTCTAACGGATCGAATGGTTTGGTTAAATAATCGTCCGTTCCAAGTTCGAAACCTTTCACTTTCTCCCATGTTTCTCCTCTCGCAGTCAGCATAAGTAAAGGTAGATCAGGATTGGCTCTTCGGAGCTCCTTGCTTAACGTCCAACCATCCATAATCGGCATCATAATGTCAAGTACGACAAGATCGACATTCTTTGAGATGTAGACAGCCAGCGCTTCCTTGCCATCCGCTGCTTCAGCTGTTGCGAATCCGTCGTTGCGTAGAAATAAACAGACGAGTTCGCGAATGTTCGCATCGTCGTCAGCAACTAGTATAGTAGGCATAGTTTCCCTCTTTTCCCTGTTTTTCACCGCATTATTTCAAGCAATCATTATACTTTGAACTACCCCCACTTTCAATTCGTTTAGAAGTGAGGGATTCCTAAG
>NZ_JXIS01000007.1:0-148488 GCF_000836715.1 Bacillus sp. L_1B0_5
TTCGATTCCGTCCCGAGCCACCATTTTGAAGTCGCAAGCCGGCTTAGCTCAATTGGTAGAGCAACTGACTTGTAATCAGTAGGTTGGGGGTTCAAGTCCTCTAGCCGGCACCACTTTCAAAATGAGCCATTAGCTCAGTTGGTAGAGCATCTGACTTTTAATCAGAGGGTCGAAGGTTCGAATCCTTCATGGCTCACCATTTTCAATTTAATGCGGGTGTAGTTTAGTGGTAAAACAAGAGCCTTCCAAGCTCTGGTCGAGAGTTCGATTCTCTTCACCCGCTTTTCAATTATGGGCCTATAGCTCAGCTGGTTAGAGCGCACGCCTGATAAGCGTGAGGTCGATGGTTCGAGTCCATTTAGGCCCACCATAATTGTTCCGCAGTAGCTCAGTGGTAGAGCTATCGGCTGTTAACCGATCGGTCGTAGGTTCGAGTCCTACCTGCGGAGCCATATTATAGAGAAGTACCCAAGTGGCTCAAGGGGCTCCCCTGCTAAGGGAGTAGATCGCGAACGCGGTGCGAGGGTTCGAATCCCTTCTTCTCTGCCAGAACTGGCCCGTTGGTCAAGTGGTTAAGACACCGCCCTTTCACGGCGGTAACACGGGTTCGAATCCCGTACGGGTCATACTAAAAGAGATAGCATAATCTGCTATCTCTTTTTTGTTGTGTATAGATATAGAAGAAGCTATAACAGATTATAAATAATAAATTTTAAAAAGTTATATCAATTTAAATAGGATTACCTCTTCTTATACATAAGAAGAGGTAATCCTATTTTTTGAATATGTTTTAACCCTCTGCTGAATGCCCATCCGGTTTCATAACAGCATGACTATATGCGGAGTGAAGAGTTTTGTATCCTAAAAGTGCAATAGTTAAGGCAAGGCCTCCGGCTATAATGGCCACACTAAATCCTGCCCGAGCTCCAAAGTTATCAATAACTAAACCAGCTATCGCTGATCCTAGGGAGACTCCAATTCCAAGTCCTGTAATTGCCCAAGTCATTCCTTCGGTTATTTTTGATTCAGGTACGATTTTTTCCACAAGTCCCATGGTAATAATCATAGTAGGAGCGACAGATAACCCTGCAAAGAAAACAATAACTACTAGCCAAGTAATAGTGTTTACGAAAACTAGTGGCAGCATTGTTATCATGGATAGTGTGACTGCTATTAAAAATTGATTATAGGGTGGAGTACTGAGTTTAAGGGTACCGAAAATTAGACCTGCAAGGCATGAACCGATTGCATAGACAGAAAGTACAAAGCTAGCAGCTACGGTGTTTCCTTGATGTTCAGCAAAAGCTACACTAACGACATCTATTGTGCCAAATATAGTACCTATGGCGATGAGTGTGAATACTAGTACTCGCAAAGAACCGATTTTAAACACTGTTCCTTTGTTTGTAATGTCATGAGGGTGTACAGGCGGTTCTGTGCTTTTTTGCATGGTGAATAGGCATACCCCAATTGTAAGAAAAACAGATGATAAAAGTGGGCCCGCTTCTGGGAAGAACATAACACTTAAACTGACAGATAATACAGGACCAATGATGAAGCAAATTTCGTCGACGACCGATTCGAAGGAAAATGCTGTATGCAATTTATGGGATCCACGGTATAGTTTAGTCCAACGTGCACGCACCATGGCTGACATGTTGGGCATACAACCTGCACATAAGGCGGATAGAAATAGCGTCCAATAAGGAGCTTCATATTTCGTACATAGGAGTAAGAGGATCGTAAAGAAAACACTGATACCTGTAGTCGGAAGAAGTATGCGAGATTGCCCTAATTGATCGGCCATCCGAGAAATATGAGGAGCTAGTAAAGCTGATGATAATGTAAAGGTGGCTGCAACAGCTCCAGCAAGCCAATAGTCACCACGTAACTGAGATAACATTGTAACAATACCTATGCCCATCATTGATATAGGCATCCGAGCTATAAATCCTGCTAATGAGAATCCTTTTGTACCAGGAGCACTGAAAATTTCGCGGTAGGAATTAAACATGATAATCACCAAAGTATTTGACGTTTACATATACATTCTTCATTCTTTTAACTCCTCCTCTGTTTCATTAATACCTTCTATAAAAAGGGACAGTGAGTCAATGTAGGATATAGGTAAGAAGTTATATTATCTTGTAAGCTAGAAACAATTGACATACGCACCGTATGCCAATATCATATTAACATACGGTGCGTATGTCAATTAGAAAGTTTTATCGTTGGGTAGAGAGCTAACGATAAAAGGAGTTATTCTTTTACATAGAGAACGATACTATAATAGGATTCATTTTGAATAAAGAGAATGAATAGAAGTAGGAGGAAAAGATGGGTAGAAAAACAAGAGAAGAAATGATCATTGAAACACGTGCAAAATTGCTAAGTGCAGCAAGAGAGGCTTTTGGTACAGTTGGATATGTAAACACGTCTATGGATGATTTTACAGCATCTGTCGGTTTAACACGTGGTGCAATTTATCATCATTTTGGTGATAAAAAAGGATTGTTAGAAGCGGTTGTAAAAGAAATTGATATGGAAATGGATAATAAATTAGGAAAAGTATCAGATGAGGCGGAAGGAAAATGGGAAGGGTTTGTTGGGCGTTGTCGTGCGTATTTATCAATGGCACTTAATCCAGAGATCCAGCGAATTGTACTTCGTGATGCACCAGCAGTATTAGGAACTAGTTATTATCAATCATCACAGTCACAATGTTTAGTGACGATGGCGGAGATGCTTCAGCAACTAATGAAGGACTCTATTATTGAAAACACGGATTGTGAAGCATTAGCAAGATTCATAAATGGCGGACTAGTGGACCTTGCTTGTTGGATTGCGAATTCTGAAGATGCAGAGATGCATTTGTCTAAAGCTTTGCGTAGCCTATCACTTATATTGGATGGTTTATTACTAGAAAAGAATGCATGATTTTAACTGATATTTTTTTATTAATATAGGGTAATGGTTAAAAGGGAGGTGTTAAAGAATATGCTAATTGATTTATTTCACTGTATTCTATATAGGCCAACTAACGTCCATTTTGTAAGGCGATAATGTGTTAGTTTAATCTTATAATACGATTTCTTTTTCGACTATTAGGATTTGGATTATAAAAAATGAATTTGGTTACAGGGAATAATCGAATCACACTATTTTTATTCACAATCTAAAGAAAACGCCTCCATTGAAATGGATTCCACACCTATTCTAATAACTTTACACTCTATGTGAAAAAGTTCACAAATAGGTCATAATTTGTGAAGTAATTCACAATAATACGTGCTACAATATGAATGTAAAGAAGTTAAACAACATTAAATTAGTATTTTAATTAATTACTTAAATAATCATAAAAAATATATGTGAACAATAGAGAGGGGAAATTAACATGAAAAAAGGTATCAATCGTGTAGTATTAGTAGGAACAGGAGCTGTAGGTTGTAGTTACGCTTACTCAATGATCAACCAAGGTGTAGCTGAAGAATTCGTATTAGTAGATGTTAATGAAGCAAAAGCAGAAGGGGAAGCAATGGACTTAAGCCATGCGGTACCATTCTCACCATCACCGACAAAAGTTTGGAGCGGTAGCTATGCAGATTGTAAAGATGCAGATTTAGTAGTTATCACTGCTGGATTACCACAAAAGCCAGGTGAAACTCGTTTAGACTTAGTTGAGAAAAATACAAAGATCTTTAAACAAATCGTTCGCGGCATTATGGATAGCGGATTCGATGGAATCTTCTTAATCGCAACTAACCCAGTTGATATTTTAACTTACGTAACTTGGAAAGAATCTGGTTTACCGAAAGAGCGCGTAATCGGTTCTGGTACTACTTTAGACTCTGCTCGTTTCCGTTACATGTTAGGTGACTACTTAGATGTAGATCCACGTAACGTTCATGCTTACATCGTTGGTGAACACGGTGACACTGAACTTCCAGTATGGAGCCACGCTACTATCGGTGTACAAAAACTAGAAACAATCTTAGCTAACAACGAACAGTACAATCAAGAAGACTTAGATAAAATCTTCGAAAATGTACGTGATGCAGCTTACCATATCATCGAGCGTAAAGGTGCAACTTACTACGGAATCGGTATGTCACTACTTCGTGTAACTAAAGCAATCTTAAACAATGAGAACAGCGTATTAACTGTATCTGCATACCTTGAAGGTCAATACGGTGAAAAAGATGCTTACGTAGGTGTTCCAGCTGTAATTAACCGCGAAGGTGTACGTGAAATCGTAGAACTTGAGCTAAATGAAGATGAAAAAGCGAAATTCGCTCATTCTGTAAAAGTATTAAAAGAAACAATGGCACCAGTACTATAATAATTGCTAAATAATTCAGAGGTGGGAAACTGCTTCTTACCTCTGAACTTATATAATTTAATATAAATTCCTTTTCCGGTTTCCCTTGTATATCCCCAATATACCCCTTTTGCTGGATAAGGGTCGTTTATAGAAAAGAGCACTCTACTTTAAGTAGAGTGCTCTTTATTATCCCGCATTAACGGGCAGTAAGATCCCCACCTCAAAATGCAGCGAAAGCAAAGAAGTTAGTTTGGTGATCAACTGCCCGTAAAAGCCCGATTGGTGAGGGCTGATAATCAGTGGGGGATGAACACCCCCCACTGATTAAAGTTTCACTTTATCATTTTTTAGGTGTTAATCCTAATTTCTTTAAAATATCTACCAGTGTACCGCTTTTTGATTTTTCTACAGGTGTTTGTGATTTAGATGCATCTGGCCCTTTTTTCAAGAAGTTCTTTTCAACGAAGCGAATATCTTTTTCGTCGACAATACCATCTTTATTAAGATCTCCGTCTTTTACAGTTAGTCCTTTTTTACCGTAGTTGCTAGCGATAATTTCACCATCTTTAATATCGATTACTTTATCACCATTTACATCGCCGGCAAGGTTTTCGTCAGGTCTTGCATAATAATATTGGCCAAGCAGCTTACCGTCTTTTTCAGTACCAAGTTTCGTTGTTAGGCGGCTTGTTAAATGTCCTGGCACTTCTACATATAAGTTGTAGTCGCGTTTATTAACTGGAAGTCCATTGAGTTTGAAGTATCCGTATTTATCTAGTGAGCCTTCAAACTTATGACGGTAAGAATCAGTTGCATATACTTTTACGCCAAGCTTTGTATAATCAAACTTTTCATCTAAATATCCACGTTCATTTAAGAATGCACCAGGTTTAATATTTCCTTCTACTAGTGAATTTAAGGACATAACTGAGAATGTTTGATCTTGAAGTACACGCATTCTATTTGGTTCTGATTCACCTTGTTTCCAGTAAACAAAAATTGGTGACTCTAATTGAGCATTTGCTTCATAAAATTCATCATTTTCTACTTTGAAAGTTACATCAATGAACGGGAAATCACCATCTAATCCAGCAAAGTTTTTGTCATCGATAGCGCCGCCAACTGTAACCGAACCTGCCTCTAGTTTCGGTTCATTTACTTTTGCGGTTACTCCTTTTTCGGAAAGTAGCTTTTCAAAAGCAGGATTAAATTTCGCATTTGCAAATTTGAAGTTCTTCTCTAGGAAGTTTACATTAAATTGCCCAGCAACAAATTGTTTTACGTGTTTTGCGTTTAGTGTTACTGTGAACTCGTCATTTTTATATAATTCTTTTTTATCGTAACTAGCTTTCGCATATTGAGCACCTTGCGGGATAAACCAGTAGTTATTTACACCGCTTGGATAGTCAGCTCCTGCAGTTGCATAATCGAAAATATATACGCCTGTGTTCATTGGACCTTCCGTTCTGAAGGAGTCAGGTGTAATGCCAACTTTAAAATCGCCATTTGCATTAATCGGTAAAAACTTATGCAAGTATGGAGAATAGTCATAGTACATAACGCCATTCGCTTCTTGCGTAATGTTTAATCCTTTTCCTTTTAAGTAGTCAACATTTGAATCGTATACATTTCCTTTAATCCATAGTGCTTTTTTGCCATCTTCTACTGTATAATTTTCTTCATTTAACTCGTAAATACCAGGTTTTAATCCAATTAGTTTCACTTCTGGTGGGGTATTATCAATTACAACATAATCACCTTTTACACGTGCTTTCCCAGCCTTATCATAACCGACAAACTCAATTGTGTAGTCTCCTTCTGGTAAGTTGATTTTCTCATCACCAATTGGTTTTGCAGGATCATTTGTAAAAGGATACACTTTTCCATTAAAGAACGAGTCTAAGTAGTAATACACATCAGTTTTTAGTCCACTTGTGTTTAATGTTCCAATGAAGCCGAGAGCTTTATCTGTTTTGGAATCTTTTACGATAAGATCTAACGTTTCAAGTTCGCTGTTTAATTGGAATGCCCCGTGAACATACGATTCACCGTATGGATTAAATTTAGATGTATCAGTTGAAATTGCTTTTCTTGATAGTATTGCATTTTCAATACCGGGCTCTGATACACGAATAGAGAATGGGATTTGATATGTTTCTTCTTTATTTTTCGTGTTCGTAATATGAATATATCCTTCATATCGGCCTTGTTTTACACCGGCTGGAACATTAATTTTTGCTTCAATTTCATCTGTTTTGCCAGCATCAAGAGTAATTGTTTCTGGAGCAGAGACTTTTACACCGTTTGCGACAGCATCGTTAATAGTAGGCGAAGCTGGTGTATAAGAAATTTCTGTTTTAAATTCTTTTTTCTCTTGTTTATTATGATTAGTTACTTTTATATTTCGTTTTTGTTCAAGAGCTTCACCGTCTTTTTGATAAAACTTACCGAATGCAATAGATCCAGTTTCTTCGGGCACTTCAATTACTTCATCATTTACAACAGTTTGTGTCGTATCTAATACTTTAAAGCTTGTTTCTGTACGAACGGCGTTGTAAGCATCTACTCGCCCAGCTCCAACTTCATAGACCGAATATTTTTCTTTTAAATCATCAGCTGTGTTCATAAGAGACGCTTTTACATCGAACGGAGAGTAGTCTGGGTGTTCTTGTAAAATTAGAGCGGCAACACCAGCGATATGAGGGGAAGCCATAGATGTTCCTTGCATACGCTCATAGGAAACAGCATAGTTTTCACCCTCTTGCGGGTCGTTAATATATTCAGGAACTGTTGAAAGGACAGCAACACCAGGCGCTGTAATATCAGGCTTAATATCATCATTTGCTGTAACAGGACCGCGTGAGCTAAAGTCTGCAAGATGATCGCCTTCTGTTTGAATGTAATTAATTTCATCGAAAGTTAAGGATGTGCTACCTTGTTCAATTTGAGCTTTTAGTTTTTCACCTTCTTCTTTCGTTAGGCGGAATGCTGGAATGTATTTTGTGCTTTCACCAACGTAGAAAGGAATTTCTCCATCCACGTTGTTATAAATAATAACAGCCTTTGCACCTGCTTGTTTTGCGTTAGCAATTTTTTCATCAAATGAGGTTGTACCACGTGCAACGAGAGCGATTTTTCCTTTTACATCTTTTTTACTAAACTCGTCAGGCGTACCGATTCCTACAGATTCAATAGGTAAAGTTTGTCCCTTAAAATCTTCTATTTTATCAGTGAAGTTTTTGCCGAACAAAATTAAGTTAGGGAATTGTAATTGTCCAGCATGACCTGATAGTTTCGGTAAGGAAATAGAGCTATCACTGGCTCCAACCGTAATAGCAAATGGCGAAGCACCTGGTGATCCGAGTGTTGATGGATTCGGTCCAGAGTTACCAGCAGCAACGACTGTAACAACGCCTGAAAGCATCGCGTTATTAACAGCAATAGATGTTGGATCAAGTGGATTGTTGCTATCATCACCTAACGATAAGTTAATAACGTTCATACCGTCAGAAATAGATTTATCAATTGCAGCTATAATACCTGAACTATCTCCACTTCCGTATGGACCGAGTACACGATAGTTATACAGTTCAATGTCAGGTGCAACACCTTTTACTGCTGAATCAGATTGGTTCTTCTTTTGAGCAGAAACGATACCTGCTACGTGAGTGCCGTGGGCTGTGTAGAAGGAAGAACCACGGTTATCAAATTCAGGAGCACCAGATTGTTGCCATTCTGAATAAGTAGTTTCCATTGGATCTGCATCATTATTAATAAAGTCCCAACCCTTTACTGAATTTGGATCTACTTTGCTAGAGTCCTCACCAGATTTTGCGCGATAGCCTTTATATACGTCCTTTAAGTCAGGGTGATTGTAATCAATACCTGTATCTAATACACCAACTTTAATTCCTTTTCCAGTAATGCCCTCGCTATGTAACTTATCCACTCCAATTTGCGGAATGCTATCTGTTAGTTTTTGAGGTGCTTTCTGCTCTGCTTGTTTTGGTAAATTTAATTTCACTTCGTAATCTTTCCAAATACGTTTTACAACACCAATTCGTAACAACTCTTCAACTGTATTTGCTGGTAATGTCATTGCAACACCATTTATCGCATGCTTATAAGAACGTTTAATTTGTACAGACTGGAAGTTTCCTGATTTTACTGATGGGCTGAATTGATAAAGACGTTTTAATCCTTTTTCGAATTCTTCATGTTCTTGATCAATACGTGCTTTTATATTTTCAGGAGCAGATTGTAATCCTTTTTCTTTTTGTTTTAATTCATTAATCTTTACTGGAGCAGTTTGAAATTCTACAATGATATTTACAGGCTCAGAACTACTCGTATTAATATCTGGTGAAATTGTAAAACCAGGGTTGGCATCTACCGTTTGTAATGCCAGGCGTTGTTCTTTAGAAAGCTTCGATAATATAGAATGAGCATTTGAAGATTCAATTTGGTTAATAGGACTTTCAGCAAGTACATTGAACGGAATGGCAGTTGAAAACAGAACGCCAGCTGTTACAATTCCAGTAACAAAACGATTTTTCTTTTTCATTTATAGGCCTCCGGTAATTTATATTTTTAAAAATTATTTCTCCACACCTGCTGTTTGCTCAGCATGGAAAGTCCAGTTTAGCTGCAGGGAATCACCTTGAAATTTATTTTGATCTTGGTCGTTATCTTCAAATGAGAAGAGAACGTGTAAGTAATCTGTTTCACCAGATTTAATACCATCTATTAAGTTATGACGTTCTAGAGACGTAGCGACATCTTCAGGTTTCATAGTTTTTAATTTTGATAGTTTTGTTTCCCACAAAATCTCATGATCATCGTTTGGATTAGATGGCTGTCCATCATTCACTAGAAACTTGACGATAATGTGATCACCTAAATCTTCACCGTCATTATTTTGCTTTGCATCTGTAACTTCATATGATGTTTCAAGTGCTACTTTTGCGATATCTAATGTACCTTTATTTTCAAGCTTGAAGTTCCTTTCAATAAAATCACCTGGTTTTAAATCTTTCACATTAACGATTACACTTGGATTAAGAGAAAGATCTAGTGTTCCAGCTTGAAATGAGTTACTCGATGTTTCTGAATCACTGAAATAGGCGAATACACCTCCGAATGTAAGGGATAAACCAAGTGAAGCGGTGACAACTCCCATTCCTACTTTTTGTTTTAATGACATAAGAAAGCCCCCTAGTTAAATTTTTATAGCAATCGTTCGCAACAAGGATAAATAAGTAAACATAGTAGTCCGCTATGAATTATAGTTACGAAAGATCGTAGTTCTTTATTGAGAACAAGTATATGCTTATGAATTTCGCATTTCAATAAAATTGTGACAAAAAATGTTGAGAAACATTTTTTTATGACAGATTATTTTGTTTTGATTTTGATTGGAAAATAGCATGAAAAATAGGGTAAACCTAATAAAATAAAGGTTGAGAAAAAATAATAGACAGAAATATAGAAGAATAATAAAGCGTTTTCAATGAATATTCGTCAAAATTCGATATTTTACACGGAAATGTGAAGAAAAACTAACATTTTTAAGAAAAAAACGAATATTTTTTATAAATTAACAAGGATATTGCAGTTTTTCGCAGAAATAGTTAAAGTATAAAAAATTCTGTCATCTAAGTGAGGTGAGCATATTGAGTGTAATAAATTGTGAAGAAGTGAAACGAGATGAGTTTCATACAGAAAAGTACTATGAAAGTTATAACATCTTTGGTGCACATGTTGTGACGGAAGGTGAGATTCAAGGGGTACGGTTTACAGTGTGGGCTCCTCATGCGAAAGCAATGAGTGTTGTTGGAGATTTTAATGAGTGGGATTATGAGCAACATAAGATGCTACAAGTGACAGAAGAAGGCATTTGGTCCTTATTTATACCGCATATTGAAGAAGGAGAAATATATAAATATGCGATTGAAACGTTGGCTGGTGACGTCATTTTAAAGGCAGATCCGTATGCTGTATATGCAGAAGTAAGACCGAATACGGCATCTGTAGTTTTTGATATAAAAGGATATGAATGGAATGATAAAAACTGGAATCGTAAGAAAAAGAAAAAATCGATTTATAAAGAAGCGATGACAGTTTATGAATTACATTTTGGTTCTTGGAAAAAGAAAGAAGATGGAACGCTGTACTCTTACAGGGAAATGGTTGAAGAGCTCATCCCGTATGTGGTGGAACATCAATTTACACATATTGAAATTATGCCGCTTGTTGAGCATCCATATGATCGTTCTTGGGGATACCAAGGAACGGGATATTATGCCGCGACGAGTAGATTTGGTACGCCGCATGATTTAATGCATTTTGTCGACGAATGTCATAAATATGGAATCGGTGTCATTTTAGATTGGGTGCCGGGGCATTTTTGTAAAGATGCTCACGGTTTATATTTGTTTGATGGCACACCGACCTATGAATATAAAGATAAAGATGTACAAGAAAATCCAGTATGGGGAACTGTCAATTTTGATTTAGGGAAGAGAGAGGTACGTAATTTCTTAATTTCAAATGCGTTATTTTGGATGAGATATTTCCATATTGATGGTTTCAGAGTAGATGCAGTTGCGAACATGTTGTACTGGAATAAAGAAGGACAAGAGCAAAGTAATGAGCATGCTGTTTCATTTTTAAGAGAGTTAAATGAAGCAGTGTTTGCAGAGGATGAAGATTTTCTTATGACGGCAGAAGATTCAACAGCTTGGCCACTTGTAACAACTCCAACGTATGAAGGTGGGCTTGGATTCAATTACAAATGGAACATGGGCTGGATGAATGACGTGCTGAAATATATGGAGTGTGCGCCTGAATATAGGAAACACATTCATGAGAAAATGACGTTTTCTTTACTATATGCGTACTCTGAAAACTTCATATTACCACTTTCTCATGATGAAGTCGTTCATGGGAAAAAGTCGTTATTAAATAAAATGCCAGGTGATTACTGGGATAAGTTTGCTCAGCTTCGTTTATTATATGGATATTTCTTTACTCACCCAGGAAAGAAGTTACTTTTCATGGGAGGAGAATTCGGACAGTTTGATGAGTGGAAAGACCTTGAAGATTTAGATTGGAATTTACATGATTTTGAAATGCATCGTTATATGCATGATTACTTTAATGAGCTCATAGCATTGTATAAGCGCTCAAAACCACTTTGGCAGCTTGACCATTCACCTGAAGGTTTTCAGTGGATTGATGCTAATAATAATGAGCAAAGTATTTTCTCTTTTATCCGCCAAGGGGATAAACAAGAAGATGCGTTAGTTGTCGTATGTAATTTTACGAAATCTACATATGAAAACTATAAAGTAGGTGTACCAGATTTCGAGTATTATAACGAGATTTTAAACAGTGATGCTGAGCAATATGGCGGTTCGGGGCAAGTGAATAAGAAACGTCTTAAGACGATTCTAGAACCGTACCATAATCAAGCAGCACATGTAGAGATTACAATTCCACCATTTGGCGTATCCATATTACGACCAGTGAAGACGAGAAAGGGGAGCAAAAAACAAGATGGCTCAAAAACAAAAGTGCGTAGCAATGTTACTAGCAGGGGGAAAAGGTAGTCGTTTAAGTGCATTAACAAAAAATTTAGCCAAGCCAGCTGTTCCATTTGGTGGTAAATATCGCATTATTGATTTTACGCTAAGTAACTGTGCGAATTCTGGTATTGAAACGGTTGGGATTTTAACACAATATCAACCACTTGAACTTCATAATTATATCGGAATCGGAAATGCGTGGGATTTAGACCGAGTAAACGGTGGGGTCACAGTATTACCTCCTTATGCGGAGTCTTCAGGGGTTAAGTGGTATACAGGTACGGCAAGTGCCATTTATCAAAATTTAAACTATTTAAGTCAGTATGAACCGGAGTATGTTCTTATTTTATCAGGCGACCATATTTATAAAATGGATTACAGTAAGATGCTAGATTACCATATTGAGAAAGAATCGGACGTATCCATCTCTGTTATTGAAGTACCTTGGGATGAAGCGAGTCGCTTTGGCATTATGAATACAAATGAAGAGATGGAGATTGTTGAGTTTGAAGAGAAACCACAATTTCCAAGAAGTAATCTTGCATCAATGGGAATCTATATTTTTAATTGGTCAATTTTGAAAGAGTATTTAGAGATGGATGCAAGAAATCCTGAATCTAGTAACGATTTTGGAAAAGACGTTCTTCCGCTTTTATTAGATGAAGGTAAGAAGTTGATGGCGTATCCGTTTGAAGGATATTGGAAAGATGTTGGAACGGTGAAGAGCTTATGGGAAGCGAATATGGATTTGCTTCGCGATGAAACATCACTGAATTTAAACGATCGTAATTGGCGTATTTACTCTGTCAATCCAAACGAACCGCCTCAATATATTGCTGAAAAGGCAAAAGTAGAAGAATCGCTTATTAACGAAGGGTGCGTCATTGAAGGGGACGTGAAGCATTCTGTGTTATTCCAAGGAGTGACGGTGGAAGAAGGAAGTATGGTGATTGATTCTGTCGTTATGCCAGGGGCTAAGATTGGTAAAAATGTTGTGATTGAAAGAGCGATCGTTGGATCAGAAATGGTTATCGAAGATGGAACAATCATTCGTCCAGAAAAGAATGTTGACGATGTAGTATTAATTGCTGAAGGGAAATAGAAAAGGGGGATGAAATGAATGGGAGAAAAAATGTTAGGAATTATTAATGCAACGGGAAGTTTTCCTTCCTTAAAGAAAGTAACAGGGCATCGTTCACTAGCGGCGTTACCGTTTGGGGGCCGTTATCGACTCATTGATTTCATGCTTTCAAATATGGTGAATTCTAGTATTCATAGTGTGGCAGTTTTTACAAGCCATAAAAACCGTTCGTTAATGGACCATGTCGGTTCAGGGAAACAGTGGGATTTAGATAGAAAACGAGACGGACTATTTTTATTCCCGCCAAACTGCCAATGTGACCAAGATGAGTTTGGGTCTTTCGCACACTTTAGAAGACATATTGATTATTTTCTAAGAAGCAGAGAAGAGTACGTTGTTATTACGAATAGCCATCTCGTAACAGCATTAAATTTTCAAGCGGTGTTAGAGCGACATATACATACGGCGGCTGATATTACGGAAGTTTGCCATGAAGGGGTTTCGCTTCAAACATACGTGTTAAAGAAACAATTATTATTAGATTTATTTGAGACATATAAAGATGTGGAGCAATACAGTTTATTTGATGTAGTGAGAGAAAAACGCGGGAAATCATTACACATTGCTACATATGAACATACTGGATATGTAGCAATTATTGATTCGATCGAAAGTTACTATAAACATAGCTTAGAAATTTTGCAACCTGCTATTTGGAAGCAATTATTTAAGAAAGAAGCACCGATCTTTACGAAAGTAAAAGATGAGCCACCAACTCGTTATCTAAAGGGTGCAGTCGTGAAAAATACAATGATTGCAAATGGCAGTATTATTGAAGGGGAAGTAGAAAATAGTGTTATTTCCCGTTCAGTTAAAATCGGAAAAGGTTCAATTATTCGTAACAGTATTATTATGCAAAAGAGCCAAATTGGAGATAACTGTATAATAGACGGTGTTATTATTGATAAAGACGTGAAAATTGGCGACGGTGTCGTATTAAAAGGAAACATCGATGAGCCGTATGTTGTAGAAAAAGGAAGCGTACAAAACAGTACGATTAATAGTTATTCCTAAAGAATCAGTGGGGGCTTTTTCCCTCACTGATTAAAGTTTTAATTTAAATGAAAACTCGAAGGGAGGAAGCTGCAAGAGGAGTAATAAAAACTTTTCGCGCAGTGGGACAACAAGTGAATATTTTATTTGCAGTATCAGAATGTGTACCGTTTGTGAAATCGGGAGGATTAGCTGATGTAGCGGGTGCGCTCCCAAAAGAGCTGAAAAAATTAGGAGTGGACGTTCGTATTATACTTCCGAATTATAGCCTCATTCCGCAAAAGTTAAGAGATGGATGTACGTTACATAAAGTAATTAACGTCCCGCTTGGGTGGAGAAATCAATATTGTGGAATTTTAAAAGGTGAGCAAGACGGAATTACGTATTACTTAATAGATAATGAATATTATTTTAAGAGAGATTCTCTGTATGGTCATTATGATGACGGGGAGCGTTTTTCTTATTTCTCAAAAGCAGTGTTAGAGTGTATTCCACATCTTGATTTTGAAGTGGATGTTCTTCATAGCCACGATTGGCATACGGCTATGGTTAATTTCTTACTTCGTGAAAAGTATCAAGATAACCCGTTATATGAGCGTATTAAAACGGTATATACGATTCACAACTTGCAGTTCCAAGGCGTATTTCCTCCTGAAGTGATGTACGACTTGTTAGAGCTTGGTGATGAATATTTTCATAGTGAGCAGCTAGAGTTTTATGGAAACATAAACTTTATGAAAGGCGGTATTATCGCTTCGGATCAAATTACAGCGGTGAGCCCGACGTATAAAGAAGAAATTCAATATGAATTTTTCGGTGAGAAGTTAGATGGATTACTGCGAAAATATAATGATAAGCTTAGCGGCATTGTAAATGGTATTGATACGAGCGTATATAATCCAGAAACGGATTCGTATATTAAGGCTCAGTATGATGCAGAGTCATTATATGAAAAGAGTGAAAATAAACGCGCTTTGCAGCGTTATTTTGGTTTGCCAGAAAAAGAGGATACACCAATTATTTCAATGGTAACGAGATTAACGAAGCAAAAAGGTCTTGATTTAGTACGCACTGTATTCCGCGAAATAATGGAAGAAGATGTACAATGTATTATTTTAGGCTCAGGTGATTCGGAATATGAGCAATTCTTTGAGTGGATGGCATATGAGTATCCAGAGAAGGTAAAAGTTTATATCGGATTTAATGAAGAATTAGCGCACCAAGTGTATGCGGGAAGCGATTTGTTTTTAATGCCATCGCTGTTTGAACCGTGTGGACTTGGACAACTTATCGCATTAGCGTACGGTACGATTCCAATTGTAAGAGAAACAGGTGGATTAAACGATACGGTACATTCTTATGATGAAGAAACAGGCGAAGGAAATGGTTTCAGTTTCACGAACTTTAATGCACATGACATGCTGCATACGGTTCACCGTGCAATTGAATTTTATCACGATAAACCAGTGTGGGAGCAACTTGTAAAACAAGCGATGACTGAAGATTATAGCTGGGAGCAATCGGCTCTTGCTTATAAGGAATTGTATAAAAGTCTCATGGAATAACATGTAGGTGGTGAAAAAATGTTTACTCATGTTGAAAGTTTTAAATCAACTTTTCTAGAAAAGTTAGAGACGATGTATGGGAAAAGTTTCAAAGATTCTACAACTCGTGATCAATATAATACGCTCGGCCATATGGTACGTGAGTATATGAATAGTCAATGGATTGCAACGAATGAGAGTTATCGATCCGGAGAGCAAAAGCAAATGTATTACTTGTCTATTGAGTTTTTGCTTGGACGTTTGCTTGGAAGTAACATCTTGAATTTAGGTATTAGAGATGTTTGCGAGCAGGGTTTATCTGAACTAGGGATTTCGTTGCAAGAGCTAGAAGAAGTGGAAGCAGATGCAGGCCTTGGTAATGGTGGCCTTGGACGCTTAGCGGCCTGTTTTCTTGATTCACTTGCATCTTTAAACTTACCAGGACACGGCTGTGGAATTCGTTATAAACATGGGTTGTTTGATCAGAAAATTGTTGATGGTTATCAAGTTGAATTTCCAGAACAGTGGCTTCTTCATGAAAACGTATGGGAAGTAAGAAGGCATGATCAAGCTGTGGAAGTAAGTTATTTCGGCAGTGTTGAACCGCTAGAAATTGACGGGCGTTTAGAGTTTAGGCATACAAACGCAGAAGTCATTATGGCAGTGCCATATGATGTGCCGGTAGTAGGCTATGAGACGAGTACTGTAAATACACTTAGACTTTGGAATGCTGAACCAGTTCCTTTCCCGCAAAACTGCAAAGATATTTTGAAATATAAGCGCGAAACAGAGGCTGTGTCGGAGTTTTTATATCCAGATGATACGCATGATGAGGGGAAAATACTTCGTTTAAAACAACAGTATTTCCTCGTATCAGCAAGTTTACAAAATATCGTCCGAATGCATAGAGAAAGATATGGTGACCTTCGTCAACTACATGAAAAAATTGCGATTCATATTAACGATACACATCCGGTTTTAGCAATTCCAGAACTGATGCGTATTTTACTAGACGAAGAAAAGTTAACATGGGAAGAAGCTTGGCACATAACGACGCAGACGATTTCTTATACGAATCATACGACGTTATCAGAAGCGCTCGAAAAGTGGCCAATTCACATTTTTAAACCGTTATTACCGAGAATTTATATGATTATTGAAGAGGTTAATGAACGTTTCTGTCATGAACTTTGGGAACGTTATCCTTATGAATGGCATCGCATTGAAGACATGGCAATTATTGCGCATGATCTTGTGAAAATGGCTCATTTAGCAATTGTCGGTAGCCATAGCGTAAACGGTGTAGCAAAAATTCATACGGAAATATTAAAACAGCGGGAAATGCGATTGTTTTATGAATTTTATCCAGATAAGTTTAATAATAAGACGAATGGAATTGCTCATAGGCGCTGGCTTATGAAAGCAAATCCACAGCTAACAAATCTCATTTCAGAGGCGATTGGAACAGAGTGGAAGAAAGAACCAATTAAGCTTCAATCGTTGCAAACAGTTCAATATGATGCTAGTTTCCAAGAGAAATTTGCAGAGGTAAAACAAGAGCGTAAAGAGATTTTAGCGGAGCGCATTCATAATACAATGGGGATTACGATTGATCCAAATTCTATTTTTGATGTGCAAGTGAAAAGATTACATGCTTACAAACGACAATTATTAAATGTTCTTCATATTTTATATTTGTATAACCGTTTGAAAGAGGATGCTAGTTTTACATTTTATCCGCGTACTTTTATTTTTGGAGCGAAAGCATCACCTGGCTATTATTACGCGAAAAAAATTATTAAATTAATAAATGAACTCGCAAGAAAAGTAAATAATGACCCGTACGTCAGTCAATATATGAAAGTTATCTTTCTAGAAAACTACCGAGTTTCTTTAGCGGAAGATATATTCCCGGCAGCGGATGTAAGTGAACAAATTTCAACGGCGAGTAAAGAAGCATCGGGAACAGGTAATATGAAATTTATGATGAATGGTGCAATTACACTCGGAACGCTAGACGGAGCTAACATTGAAATAAAAGACCGGGTCGGTGATGATAACTGTTTCATTTTCGGCTTAACAGCGGAAGAGGTTCTTCATTACTATCAAAATGGTGGATATCGTGCAAGTGATTATTATCACCACAATAGGCACATTAAAAAAGTAGTTGATCAATTAACAAATGGTTTCTTTGCACAATCGGGAGCTGAATTTGAAGCGATTTACGATTCTCTTGTTATTCAAAATGATGAATATTTCGTTCTGCGAGATTTTGGCCCATATGCTGAAAGACAAGAAGCTGTCGGTAGAGCTTATGAGAACCGAACAAAGTGGCTAGAAATGTCGATTTTAAATATTGCACAGTCTGGTCATTTTGCGAGTGATCGAACGATTTTGCAGTACAGCAATGAAATTTGGGGTATTGGTAATGCAGTTAAACAGTTTTAAAGAAGTTGCTATATTGGGAGATATATTATCGATTTACCAACAAAAATGGATATTAATAAATAAAACGGGCTTAATAAAATTAAGCTCGTTTTATTTATTTTGCTTAAGAAAGAAATGGAACAGTGGTATATATGATACCTGCCCCATCATACTCTCCTGTCGCAAAGTATGAAAATGTAAAGAAACCTGTGACCGTAAAAATTACAATAAGAAAAAGTGTGAAGATAAATTTTAACATGTAAGGTCCCCTCATCCAAAAATAACTTCATAGAGTATTATAGTATACGAATATTTTATTTCCAATTGTTTACTGGTTAAAAATGAGAAGTCAGACATGTTTTGTATGTTGTAATGGAATGATTATTTGTAATGGATTTTGTGTTTTTTGTAAATGTCATATTGTGATGAACGTGTGCATACTCCCAATCATGATCATTGAAATTTATGTTTCGGGGAGGGAGAAGTGGAACGACATCGAACAAGTTGACGAAACGAAAACTACTAGCTACTTGTAGTTTATAATAATTTCGAAAAGCGATATCTCCTACTTTTGGAGAAGCAAATGTATAAAGTCCATATTGCGCGAAGGCAGTATTTATACGCGCATCTAATATGTGTAATGTGGCAAGCGCGCCACCTAGACTATGCCCAGTAGCTAGCAGTTTTTTATGTGCTGGCAATGATACGAGCATATCCATAATAGAATCACGGCAAGACTCATAAATAGAGAGAAATCCGTGATGGACATTTCCGCCATTTAAAGCATAAGGATAAGGTTTTTGATTGACGAGAGAGTCAATAATCCAATCTGGGTCTGTTTGAGTGCCCCTAAAGGCAACGATAATTGTATCCTCAGATTCTAATATAAACCCGAACCATTCTGTTGTTTGAATGGCCTTTCCTTGAAAACCTTGTACATATTGAAAACCATCTGGTATTTCGAAAATACCATTTTGTTTATATTGTTCATACGTTAACTCACAACAAGAAGCTAACAGTATGGCAGTGTCTTTATCAAAGGATAAAGGAGTACGCATTAAGGAAGCCCTCCTTAAGAAAAGGTATAGTTTAATATATGCAGTGAGGAACTTGATTCATGCTTTTGGAGGAGGGAAGTAGCTTGTATTGCTTATCTAAATCAGTGGAGGAAATTATATAGACTTATCGACGAATAATGTCAAAATAAAACAGTGCCTGATAAGGGCACTGTTTACTCTTTTCCATCTTAAGGAATCGACTTTTTTAGTTATTCTTAATGAACTAACGCATGCGTTAGTTACATAAGTAAGAGGTTTGAAAAAATAGCCTGTATATATTTGAACGATGAATTACCTATTTTCTTTTGTTTGTTCGCATTATATACCGAAAATTTCGGGAAACGAAACGTATTATTTATCTGTTTGTTTTTGCTTTTTTTTCAAATACTCCGCACGCAATTGTTCAAGTTGCTGCTTTTTATCAAATTTGGCAGGCTTCTGTTTTTCATGAAACTTTGCCACAGCTACCTGACTTTTGGAATCCAATTGATATTTTCCCACTTTGTTCACCTACTTTTCTTGTCTTTAAAGAGAATCTATTCAACAAATATAATATACCTTATTTTACTGAAGTAAACCTTATTACTTTATTTCATCTGCTTTTTCTCGTTTGTAGACGTAAATTAAAACACCCTTTCACTGCATTACTGCAAGCAAGGGTGTTTTAATTGTAGTATTTTATTAGTCGATGGCTATGCCCGCATAAGGGCCCTTTTTACTCTTTCCCATCCAATAAACGACCAAGTCCACCTAATACACTACCTTCACCAGTACTTTGCGCTGCTGGGCTTGTAAGGCGTGCTGCTAATCGGCTAAGTGTTAAGGACTGAATCCAAACTGTTCCAGGACCTTCTAATGTTGCGAAGAATAAACCCTCACCGCCAAATAGAGCTGTTTTTACTTTTCCAACGAACTCGATATCATAGTTAATATCTTTTGTCATGGCAACGAGACAACCTGTATCAATGCGAAGTTTCTCACCAGGTTTTAATTCACGTTTATATACAGTTCCGCCTGCGTGCATGAAAGCAAGGCCGTCACCTTCAAGTTTCTGCATGATAAAACCTTCACCGCCGAAGAAACCAGTTCCTATTTTTTTCGTAAATTCAATTCCGATAGAAACCCCTTTTGCGGCACAAAGAAAGGCATCTTTTTGACAAACTATTTTTCCTTGATATTCTGTTAAATCTACAGGAATAATTTTACCAGGATAAGGAGCAGCAAATGAGACGTGGCGTTTGCCGTGACCTGTATTTGTAAATACAGTCATAAACATACTTTCGCCTGTAACGAGACGTTTACCAGCGCCCATTAATTTGCCGAATAAACCGTTAGATGGGCCAGAACCGTCACCAAAGATTGTTTCCATTTCAATGTAATCTTCCATCATCATCATTGCGCCAGCTTCTGCGATAACGCTTTCTTTTGGATCTAATTCAATTTCAACAAACTGCATATCATCGCCATATAACTTATACTCGATTTCATGTGCTTGCATTTTTTCACCTCATAAATATGTAGTAATTATATTGTACAGAAGTTAAAAGAATTAGAGTACTGTATTTTTGTTAATTTTTGAATAAAAATAGAATGAAAATTTAAGGTTATACTAGGATTATAAAAAATGATGTAATGAAAGTGTTCTCATTTGACGTTTTCGATATAGCATGATATAGTGAAAGCACTATTGAGCTACATAATGTGGTACGGAAATAAAGCACGTTGTATTAAAGGCTGTAAGCTTGTTATACATTCATGTCCTTTATATCCACCTTTTCATGTGGATTCATAGTTTCATTTTTATTTAGGAGGTACATGACATGCAAACAGGTAAAGTTAAATGGTTTAACGGCGAAAAAGGTTTTGGCTTCATCGAAGTTGAAGGCGGAGAAGACGTATTCGTACATTTCTCAGCTATCCAAGGCGACGGCTTCAAAACTTTAGAAGAAGGTCAAGAAGTTTCTTTCGAAATCGTTGAAGGAAACCGCGGACCACAAGCAGCTAACGTTACAAAAAACTAATTAGCTAGCGATAAAAAGCATTCCGATTTTCGGAATGCTTTTTTTTATTCTTTGGAACTAGATTCATTTGAAGATAATTCGCCCTTAAAGGTACGCTCTTCAAAGTCATCAAGCATTTGTTCATATTCTTCATGTTCCTCTGTGGCGAAAACTTGTGGATTTTTCCCGTACATATCCGTGCCGATGAAGTTTTCGAAATCCTCTACGTATCCCACATTTTCCTCGCTATTTATATACATGCCATTATAGTTTTTTGAATCTTGTCTTTCTAAATCAGACGGTGTTTCAGACGTTCCGTAATTTGCGACGTCTTGCCATGCATCTTCCGCGTCATACTCGACAGAATAGTCTTCATCGTGCTTATGGAAAGAAGGGGACAATACTTCTTCTTCAACTGGACGCGTATCCATATTTAATTTATTTGTCGCGTGCTGAACGCATGTTGTAGCAGTAGGCATTGCTTCTAATCTTTCGAATGGAATCTCCACGCCAGATACTTCACAAATGCCGTACGTACCAGCTTCAATTTTTTGCAGAGCATGTTTTGTATCATCTAGTTGTTTATGCCAAAATTCGATGAGTCCAAAATCCTTTTCTCGTTCGTATAATTCTGTAGCCATATCACCTGGATGGTTGTCATAGCTAGACAGTTCTCCTACTGAATCACGTTCAGAAGCACGATCTGTATTTTCATGAGTCTGTATCGTTTGTTCCAGTTCTTGTTTTTGTTTTTCTAAAATGGATTTAAATTGACCTATTTGTTGTGGAGTTAACATAGTCGTCCACCTTCCTACAATTCAGTTTCTTTACATAGTATGAGCGTTGAGAGTAGGAATTATGAGATGAATTTCAGATATGAAAAAGGAGCCGCATAAGCAGCTCCTTTTATAGAAAGTATCCAAGTAATAATCCGATTCCCATTAGGAAACCGAAGATTGTATTTGTTTTTGCTGTTGCAATCATCGCAGGTACCATTTCCATTGGAATGCTTTTGCCGATAAAGCCTTTTGTCGCTTTAAATGCTTTCGGTGCACTTAAAAATACGATAAGCATCCATGGTGATACGATGCCCACGATAATTAAAGCAATTGTCCAAATGTAGGAAACGATGAACATCGAAGCAAGTACACCAACAGCTCTTTCCCGTCCAACGAGAATTGCTAACGTTTTACGACCGTTTTCTTTATCGCCATCCAAGTCACGAATATTATTAGCTAGTAAAATGGCACCAATTAAAATGGAGCTTGGAATAGATAGTAAAATGACCTCTGATGTTACAGTGCCAGTTTGAATAAAGAATGAAATCCCAATAATAATGACACCCATAAATAATCCGGCTGTCAATTCTCCAAATGGTGTATATGCAATTGGAAGTGGGCCACCTGTATAAAGGTAAGCAACGGCCATACAAACAAGACCGATTGCAGCAAGCCACCAGCTAGAATTTATACAAATATAAACACCTAATAGTATTGCGATGCCGAAAAATCCAAATGCTAAGTTAAGCACTGTTTTTGGCTGAATGCCATCGCGAACGATAGCGCCGCCAATACCAACTGAACCTTCGTGATCGAGTCCTCTTTTATAATCAAAGTATTCATTAAACATGTTTGTTGCTGCTTGAATGAGAAGACAAGCAAGAAGCATCATAAGGAAAAGAGGAAGATGTATTTGATTTATACCTCCGACCTGCATCGAATATGCTGTTCCGATGAAAACAGGAACGAAAGCGGCTGTTAATGTATGGGGACGTAGTAAACTCCACCAGATGCGCCAGCCTGTTTGCTTACTTGGCTTTGGCGCCGTAGGAGAGGAATTCGTTTTGACGTTCATTTCCATGTTGAATCCTCCTTTGGTCACATATTGTACAAAACTAAGTGTAGAAAAAGCATCATTTAGTGTCAACGTTTATTTTCTAGGAAGAGAAGGTGAATTTCTCAGAAATGCTAAACGTTGACAGGCCTTTCGTTTGAGGTGTATCTTAAAATCAAGCGTAATTATGACTATTTTTCGCCCATAGGGGGGAGACAATTGTGATTCAAACGAAACAAAAAGGCTTGCAAGAAGTTCTTATTGCAGCCATAAAGCGTGCAACTAACGAAAAAACATTAGTTAGTTTTGTAAAACAAATAGACTGGGTGGATCCGCTTCTGTTCTATGCAGCAGGAAAGAGGATTTCATTCGAAAATAGATGTTATTTTGCAGACCCGGCTCAGCATGTAATATTGGCAGGAATTGGCTCTGTTTTCACTATAGCAAATTCTTCTCATAAGCGCTTTCAAACTGCTCGTGACGAGTGGGAGAAAGTAAAAGAGAATGCATTTCTCCAAAGAGATGAATATGAATTTGGAACGGGTCCGCTTTTATTTGGTGGTTTTTCATTTGATCCAGAAAAAGAGAAAACGGACCTATGGAAAGAATTTAAGGATACGACATTTTCACTACCAGCATTTTTATTAACTGTAAAAAATGAAAAAGCATGGTTAACGATGAATACATTTGTTTCAGCAACAGATTGTGCAGAAACTCTTTATAACGAAATGATTTCTTTAGAAGAGAAAATTTTGGGAGAGAGTAAATGTGCGCTAAACGGATCGAAATTAACTGTTATTTCTAAAGTAGAAGTGGATCCGAAAGGCTGGATGAAAGCAATTGAAAAAGTACAAGATGAGATGAAGCAGGGTAACGTACAGAAGGTTGTATTGGCGAGAGAACTAAAAGTAGAGATGAATCATTCTATTGATTCCGCTCTTGTTTTAGAAGCACTTCGCATTGGTCAACCAGATTGTTACGTATTTTCTTTTGATTATAAAGGAGCATGCTTCTTAGGAGCGACACCAGAACGATTAATTCGCAAAGAGGATGAAAAATTTACATCGATGTGTCTTGCTGGTTCAATCGGTCATGGTCATTCTATAGAAGACAGTGAACGAAATAGTAATGAGCTTCTTCATGATGAAAAGAATTTAGCTGAACATGGTTATGTTGTTAACATGATTCGCTCCGTACTAAATGAACATTGCGAATACGTTAATATTCCGGAAAGCCCAGGCTTATTAACAACGAAAAACTTAATTCACTTATATACGCCTGTAGAAGCAAAAGGCGATGCGAGTCTTTTAACAATGGTAGAAGAATTACATCCAACACCAGCTCTTGGCGGGACACCTCGTTTGGCAGCGATGAAACTGATTCGTGATGTTGAATTGTTAGACAGAGGATTGTATGGTGCACCGATTGGCTGGATAGATGATGAAGGAAATGGTGAATTTGCGGTTGCACTGCGCTGCGGATTATTAAACGGCGAGAAAGCATCCTTATTTGCCGGTTGTGGTATTGTAATTGATTCAATCCCGCAGCTTGAATATGAAGAAACAAGTTTGAAGTTTAGACCGATGCTTGGTGCTTTGGAGGAATTAATGAAATGAACAATCATATAGAAGCATTATCATATTATTTAGGCGCGTTCGTGGATGAACTGACGCGTCTAGATGTATGTGATGTTGTCATTAGTCCAGGCTCACGGTCAACGCCGATTGCTTTACTAATGGAACAACATGAAGGAATGAACACATATTTACATGTAGATGAAAGATCAGCAGGATTTTTCGCGCTCGGTATTGCGAAAGCGAAGAAACGCCCAGTAGCATTATTGTGTACGTCAGGAACAGCAGCAGCTAATTACTATCCAGCTGTATGTGAAGCTTTTCATTCAAGGGTCCCGCTTATCGTCTTAACAGCGGATAGACCGCATGAATTAAGAGATGTAGGTGCACCACAAGCAATGAATCAATTTAATTTATACGGTACTTTTGTGAAGCAATTTACAGAGATGGCACTGCCAGAAGCGAGTGAAATGATGTATCATTACGCTCGTATGACGACGCAGCGCATAGTAGCAAGTGCTTGTTTAGCGCCGCAGGGTCCTGTTCACCTTAATTTTCCAGTTCGCGAACCACTTATCCCTGATTTCTCACTAGAAAGCTTATGGGATAAAGGACGTAGTGAATATACAGGAGTAGTTCAGCAAGGAAACGTGACGATGCCGAGTGAATATGTAGATTCTCTTGTAGGGCGCCTTTCACATATGGAAAAGGGGCTTATTATTTGTGGGGATGATAGTCATTCGGAAATTGCAATGTTTGCCACAGAACTAGCTGAAAAAACTGGCTATCCTATATTAGCAGACCCACTTTCTAATATTCGTAGCGGACACCACGATAAAACGATGGTAATTGACTGTTACGATACATTTTTACGAAATGAACAGTTAAAAGAAACGTGGAAACCGGACGTTTTAATTCGCTTTGGTGGTATGCCTGTTTCTAAATCATTAACGCAGTTCATAAAAAAACAAACGAAAGCAGTTCATATTGTTGTCGATGAATCAGGACAATGGAGAGATCCAGCTCTTGTTGCGACAGAAGTTGTGCAAGCAAGTGACATTGAATTCTGCAAGGCAGTAATAGAAAAAATGCCAGTTATGAAAAAGAATGATTGGTTCGTAATGTGGCAACATATAAACGAAAAAACGAAGGAAACGCTTCGTGAAATAGAAACATATGATACTGCATTTGAAGGAAAGGTTATTACGGATATTGTACGCGTATTACCAGAAGGAGCAACATTATTTGCGAGCAATAGTATGCCAATTCGTGATACAGATTCATTCTTCTTCAAATCGGATAAAAACATTCAAGTGATGGCAAATCGTGGTGTAAATGGTATTGATGGAATTATTTCGACAGCTTTAGGAGCGAGTATTATTTGTAATCCGCTCGTATTAGTTATCGGTGATTTATCGTTTTATCATGATTTAAATGGACTGTTAGCAGCGAAATTACATGAATTAAACATAACAATTGTCGTTGTAAATAATGACGGCGGGGGGATTTTCTCATTCTTACCGCAATATGAGAAAAAGGAACATTTCGAATCATTATTTGGAACACCAATTGGCCTTGATTATGAGCATGTTGTCAAAATGTACGGTGGTTCATTTAGCCGTGTAAATGGCTGGGAAAACTTCCGAGAAGAGGTACAAAAAGGAACGACTGCAAAAGGTTTACACGTTGTGGAAATTTGTACACACCGTGATGAAAACTTAACGTTGCACCGTACATTATGGGCAAAAACGATGGACGTAATTACTACATCTTTGCAAGGTGAATCAAAATGAAAGTAACGCTGCAAGGTGTATCGTATGAATATGAAGTAGTCGGGAGCGGGGAACCACTTCTACTTCTTCATGGTTTTACGGGAAGCATGGAAACGTGGCGTTCTTTTATCCCTTCATGGAGCGAGCAGTTTCAAGTTATTGTAGTAGATCTTGTTGGACACGGAAAGACCGAGAGTCCTGAAGATGTTGCGCATTATGATATCCGAAATGTGGCATTGCAAATGAAAGAGCTACTAGACTATCTTCATATTGAAAAAGCGCACATACTCGGCTATTCGATGGGCGGTAGACTGGCGATTACGATGGCATGTTTATATCCGGAGTATGTACATTCTCTTTTATTAGAAAATTGTACAGCTGGGCTCGAAAATGAAGAGGATAGAAAAGAACGTCGTGAAAAAGATGAGCGACTTGCTAATAAAATTGAGCGAGAAGGCGTTCAAAGTTTTGTTTCTATGTGGGAAAATATTCCACTTTTTGAAACGCAAAAACGTTTAGCAGAAAACGTACAAGAAGCGGTGCGAAAAGAACGGCTTGCTAACAATCCAAAAGGACTTGCAAATAGCTTGCGCGGCATGGGAACAGGGGCTCAGCCTTCATGGTGGGATGAGCTACACAACTTGAAAATGCCTGTTCTTTTAATGAACGGAGAATATGATGAAAAGTTCTTTCGCATATTAAAAAACATTGAAAAATGCGTGTCTGATGCGAAATTTGTCAAAATTCATGGTGCTGGCCATGCAATTCATGTGGAACAACCGGAAAAGTTTGATACAATAGTAAAGGGATTTCTAAAAACTATGCAGTGATGCTTTTTTCAGCAAGAAGGAAGTCACACTTATAGATGAGATCAGAAATATACAAGGAGGTAGTTGTAATGGCTATTGAATGGGTAAAAGAAGGCAATTACGAAGATATTATTTATTCAACATACAATGGTATCGCAAAGATTTCGATTAACCGTCCTGAAGTACATAACGCATTCCGTCCAAAAACGGTAATGGAGTTAATCAACGCTTTTGCACACGCTCGTGATGATGCAAATGTTGGCGTTATCATTTTAACAGGTGAAGGTGGACGTGCATTCTGTTCTGGCGGCGACCAAAAAGTTCGCGGTCATGGTGGATATGTAGGTGACGACCAAATCCCACGTCTAAACGTATTAGACTTACAACGTCTAATTCGCGCAATTCCTAAACCAGTTATCGCAATGGTAGCAGGTTATGCAATCGGTGGTGGACACGTACTTCATATCGTATGTGACTTAACAATCGCTGCAGACAACGCTGTATTCGGACAAACAGGTCCTAAAGTAGGAAGCTTTGACGGTGGATACGGAGCTGGTTACTTAGCTCGTATGGTAGGCCACAAGAAAGCTCGCGAAATTTGGTACCTATGCCGTCAATACAACGCACAAGAAGCGCTTGATATGGGCTTAGTAAATACAGTAGTACCATTAGAAGAGCTTGAAGCAGAAACAGTACAATGGGCACAAGAAATCTTAGCAAACAGCCCAATGGCACTTCGTTTCCTAAAAGCTGCATTCAACGCAGACACAGACGGTCTAGCTGGTATTCAACAACTAGCTGGAGATGCAACGTTATTGTACTACACAACTGACGAAGCAAAAGAAGGTCGTGACGCGTTCAAAGAAAAACGCAGTCCGGACTTCGGTCAATTCCCTCGTTTCCCTTGATCAAAAGCGGAAGCGGCTCGCTTAGAACAAGAGGGCGTTGGAACTCCTGACGTAGAGGCGCTTTTTGCCTCGTAGGAAGGCGTGAAACGACCGACTGTTCTAGCCGCTGTAGCTGGATAAGGTCAAACCGGAAACAAAACAACTAAGAGACTTGATGTCATATCAAGTCTCTTTCTTTCATGAAAGGAGAATGAGTGATGGAGACGATGCCAAATTGGTTAATGCAGCGTGCATTTTTAACACCAGACCGCACTGCAATTGAAATAGAGGAAGAGAAAGTTACTTTTATGGAGCTACATGAAAAAGTAGTATCTGTTTGTGAACACCTTACGTATGTTGGAGTGAAGCGAGGGCAAAAGGTGGCTGTTCTGATGAAAAATGGTATGGAGATGATTACAGTTATTCACGCCCTATCTTATGTAGGTGCAGTAGCTGTACTTTTAAATACGCGTCTTTCAAGAGAAGAGCTACTTTGGCAAATGGATGATGCTGAAGTTATTTGTTTAGTGACGGATCAAGATTTTGATGCTAAAGATGTTCCTGTCTATTCATTCGCTGAAGTGATGAATGGACCGAAGGCGGAAGCATCTATACAAGAGGAATTTTCTTTAGAAGAAGCGATGACAATTATTTATACGTCTGGGACAACAGGGAAACCGAAAGGCGTTATTTTAACGTACGGTAATCATTGGGCAAGCGCAGTCGGTTCTTCGCTTAACTTAGGGCTTCGTGATGATGATTGTTGGTTAGCTTGTATGCCGATGTTCCACGTTGGCGGGCTATCTCTTTTAATGAAAAATATTATGTACGGCATGCGCATTTTACTCGTTCCGAAATATGATGCGGACTTTATTCATAAAGCACTTCAAACGAGAGGTGTAACGATTATTTCTGTCGTATCAAAAATGTTAACTGATTTATTAGAGAGACTTGGAGAAGGAACATATCCATCTTCTTTACGATGCATGTTACTTGGCGGAGGACCAGCGCCGAAACCATTATTAGAAACGTGTGTGGAAAAAGGAATTCCAGTGTATCAAACGTACGGTATGACAGAAACGTCGTCTCAAATTTGTACGTTATCAGCTGATTACATGTTAACGAAAGTAGGATCAGCTGGAAAGCCACTATTTCAGTGCCAACTTCGCATCGAAAAGGACGGCGTAGTAGTGCCGCCACATGCGGAAGGTGAAATTGTAGTAAAAGGGCCGAACGTAACAGGCGGTTATTTTAACCGTGAAGATGCGACGAGTGAGACAATTCAAAACGGATGGCTTCATACTGGTGACCTCGGTTATTTAGATGAAGAAGGATTTTTATACGTATTAGACCGCCGCAGCGATTTAATTATTTCTGGCGGAGAGAATATATACCCGGCTCAAATTGAAGAAGTGTTGCTTTCTCATCCGATGATAGCGGAAGCAGGTGTTGTCGGTATGTCTGACGATAAATGGGGACAAGTACCAGCTGCTTTTATTGTAAAAAGCGGGGCGGTAACAGAAGAAGAAATTCTTCATTTTTGCGAGGAGAAATTAGCGAAATATAAAGTGCCGAAGAAAGCATGTTTCTTAGAGGAATTACCACGTAACGCTTCGAAAAAATTGTTAAGACGAGAGCTAAGACAATTAGTGGAGGAGATGTAGGTGGAGATAAAAAAAGCGACACTTCATATAACGGAAATGCCACTCGTAATCCCGTTCGCTGCAAGCTACGGGACTTACGAAAAGCGCGAGAGTATCGTTATTGAATTGGAGGATACGGACGGGTACATCGGATTTGGGGAAGTCGTTGCATTTTCTGAACCGTGGTATACGGAAGAAACGGTGAAGACAGCGCTGCATATACTGCAAGACTTTTTAATACCTGACTTATTAAAGGCTGAAATTTCTCATCCGAATGAGGTACAGGGTCTATTTCAACATATAAAAAGAAATCGAATGGCAAAGGCCGGAATAGAGGGGGCTGTTTGGGATTTATATGCGAAGCGTCAAAAGAAATCGCTAGCGACAGTACTTGGCGGAACTAGTCCTGAAATTGAAGTCGGCGTTGTAATTGGGATCAATACAACGCCGGTTATGTTAAAACAAATCGAGAAGTACGCGGAAGAAGGATACGAGCGTTTTAAAGTGAAAATAAAGCCAGAACATGATTACGAATTATTGAAAGAGATTCGTAAAGAGTTTCCGCATATCCCGCTAATGGCAGATGCGAATTCAGCGTATACATTAGCGGATACAGAGAGGCTGAAACGACTAGATGAATTCCAATTAATGATGATTGAACAACCGTTAGCGGATTACGATTTTCTTGATCATGCACAGTTGCAAAAGAAAATTGAAACGCCGATTTGTTTAGATGAAAGTATTCATAGCTTTGAAGACGCGCGCGTTGCGATTACGCTTGGCAGCTGCCAAATTGTGAACATTAAGCCAGGGCGAGTGGGTGGACTAACAGAATCTATTCAAATCCATAATTATTGCATGGAGCATAATATCCCTGTTTGGTGCGGCGGTATGGTAGAGATGGGGATTTCACGAGCGCAAAATGTTGCTCTTGCCTCATTGCCTAACTTTACGATTCCTGGTGATATATCTGCTTCTAATAGACATTGGAAGAGGGATATTATTTCACCGGAAGTGATGCTTGAGGGCGGGAAAGTGATGGTGCCGCAAAGTATTGATGCTGAGTATGAGGTGGACCGCGGGAGACTAGAAGAAATCACGAAGCAGCGGATTGTTTTTGAGCGGTAAATGGAAGTTTCATTAGGATGCCCGCAAATAGCGAGATGATTTTGTCGTTCATTGTCGGTAAGTCGATATAATTGGAAAATCGCTGATATAATTTTATTTACCAAGGTTACTTTAACGAGTAGCCTTTTCGTATTGTACAAATTGGATAGACTAGTTTACAATCGAGCGTATAAAAATGGAATGAAAAAGGGGGAGTAAAATGAAACGCATTTCAATTTTAATCGCTGATGATGAGGCGGAAATTGCTGATTTAATTGAGATACATTTAGAAAAAGAAGGGTACCATGTTGTGAAAGCAGCGGATGGGGAAGAGGCAGTTCATATTATTGAAACGCAGCCAATCGACTTGGTAGTTTTAGATATTATGATGCCCAAAATGGATGGTTATGAGGTGACGCGTCAAATTCGCGCGAAACATCATATGCCGATTATTTTTTTAAGCGCGAAAACTTCGGACTTTGATAAGGTGACAGGTCTTGTACTAGGTGCGGATGATTATATGACGAAGCCTTTCACACCAATAGAATTAGTTGCACGTGTAAATGCACAACTGCGTAGGTTTTTTACGTTAAATCAACCGAAAGTAGCGGAGAGTAAATCTGCTTTAGAAATAGGCGGAGTCGTAATTAATCCCGAGCGCAGGACGGTTGATGTGTATGGTGAGCAAATTGAATTAACGCCGAAAGAGTTTGATATTTTATATTTATTAGCGAGTCATCCGAAGAAAGTGTACAATGTGGAAAATATTTTTCAGCACGTATGGGCAGACGATTATTATGAAGGTGGAAATACAGTAATGGTACATATTCGTACTTTGCGGAAGAAACTTGGAGAAGATAAAAGAAAGGATAAATTAATAAAAACAGTGTGGGGAGTAGGGTATACTTTCAATGGCTAATATGATGAAAAGTTTTCGATTTAAAATGATTGCCTTATTTGCGTTAAGTATGGTGCTTGCAGCAACTGTAACTTATATAATTTATAAAGGATTGCAGCTGTATTATAAAAAGATGGTTCGCTACGAAGAGCCTTTAGCACAATTTAGGTCAATGGTAAGGGAATTTGGAGACATTAACTTCTTTTTAATTTTCTTTATTCCGTTATCTATTATCTTTTTCTTCTTTTTGACAAAACCGTATTTAAAATACTTTGATGAAATTTCTAATGGGATTCATCATCTTGCGAACGGTAACTTTACGAATAAAGTTCAAGTTTCATCAAATGATGAGTTTGGAAATATCGCGCGTGAAATAAATGTTGCAAGTGAAAAGTTAAAAGAAGCTGTTGAAAGAGGAGATTTTGCTGAAAGTAGTAAAGATCAGCTCGTTGTGAATTTAGCTCATGATTTAAGAACACCGTTAACATCCGTGTTAGGATATTTAGATTTAATTCTTAAAGATGAAAATTTAACAAAAGAACAAATTAAACATTTCTCCACAATTGCATATACAAAATCGCAAAGACTGGAAAGTTTAATTGATGAGCTATTTGAAATTACACGTATGAATTATGGCATGCTAAAGCTGGATAAAAAGCCGATCGATATAAGTGAGTTGCTTATACAGTTAGAGGAGGAATTGTATCCGTTATTAGAAAAACATCATTTAGAAGCTAGATTAAACGTGGCTCCTCATTTACCGATGCACGGTGATGGAAAATTGTTAGCTAGAGTATTTGAAAACTTATTAACAAATGCCGTTCGTTACGGGTACGATGGGCAATTTGTTGATATGAATGGATATGTTGATAATGGAGAAGTTGTCGTACAAATTATGAATTACGGAGATAGCATTCCGGAAGAAGATTTACCGTATCTTTTTGATATGTTCTATACAGGTGATAAAGCAAGAACTGAGAACCGTGGCGGGACTGGCCTAGGACTATTTATTGCGAAAAATATTGTCGAGCAACATAACGGTACGATTTCTGCTGAGAGTAATGTAGTTAGAACAATGTTTGAAGTGCGATTGCCAAAAGACGAGAACTTAATAATTTAATAAAAATTTAAACTTTACCCCACTTTTTATTTTAATAGTTTTTTCTATTCTATACGTAAGTTACGTTAAGGAGGAACTAGAAATGAAAAAGTGGGTATTTATTTCTTTTTTTATTGCATGCACAATCTGTGTAGGCGTTTATATATCACCGTTATTTCAAAAAGAAATTGATGTGAAAATCGATGGAGAAAATAGTGCAGTAAAGAATGCAAATATGGAGCAGGTAGAGGTTGCAAAAGAACAAATTTACAAAGGGGATCTATTATTAGTTAACAAAGATTACCCAGTAAAAAAAGATAGTATTAGGTCTGATATTATAAATGTAAATCATAATAGTGAATTAGTGAGAGGCTATGTAATATTTGATAGAAATCTTCGTTTATCAAAGGATGTTGTGAAAAAGTTTTTGAACGTTGTCGATGCGGCTGGCAAAGAAAGTGTTAACCATTTTTTGATTAGTAGTGGTTATAGAGATTTCCAAGAGCAAAAACAGCTATATGAAAAAATGGGATCTGATTATGCACTTCCAGCAGGATACAGTGAACATAATTTAGGATTATCACTGGACATTGGGTCTACTCAAAAGAAAATGGAGAAAGCGCCTGAAGGAAAATGGATTGAAGAGAACGTATGGAAGTATGGCTTTGTATTACGTTATCCGAAAAATAAAAGTAACATTACTGGAATTCAATATGAGCCATGGCATATCCGTTATGTCGGCCTACCTCATAGCGCAATTATGCAAAAAAAGAATTTTACACTAGAGGAATATTTAGAGTTTTTAAAAGAGGAAAAAGAGGTTTCAACTGAAGTAGAAGGTAAGAAATATACTATTTCTTATTATAAAGTTTCTGAGAATACGAAAGTGAACGTTCCAGCAAACAAGCAGTATGAAATTTCCGGGAACAATATGGATGGGGTTATTGTGACGGTTCAGGAATAGAGAAAAAGGCTGTGCCATTTGGGACAGCCTTTTCTTATATAAGAAAGGAAGTGACGTTTTTTGTCGGTAAATCGATATTCTTTGTCGAATCGTTAATATATTATAAGTTATGATAGATATAATTGAAAAATCGTTGATATATTGTAAGTTATGATAGATATATTCAAAAAATCGTTGATATAATTTCCTATACTATTAGCATTTTGGAGGAGCATCTTTTTATGTATTTTTAAACATTATAACGTTATATTTACTTTTCGTTTTTTTCATGTTACTCTAAATATGTGAAAGAGATATAAAATGAAACTTTAATGTAAGCGTATTCTTATGGCTTCTTATAGAAAAGGGTGGAAATACAATGACAGAACGATTCGTACTACGTAATGTGAAACGTGTGAACGGGGAAGAGATTGACATTGTAATTGAAAATAATAAAATCGCACAGGTGACGAAAGCTGGTGCTGGCGAGGGTGGAACAGTTCTTGATTACTCAGGTACTTACGTATCGAGTGGCTGGATTGATTTGCACGTTCATGCTTTTCCAGAGTTTGATCCGTATGGTGATGAGGTAGATGAGATTGGCGTTAAGCAAGGGGTAACGACAATTGTTGATGCGGGTAGTTGCGGTGCTGATCGCATTGCAGATTTAGTAAAAAATAGAGAGCAGGCAAAAACGAATTTATTTGCCTTTTTAAATATTTCTCGCATCGGTTTGAAACGAATTGATGAATTATCCAATATGGAATGGATAGATAAGGAGAAAGTAATAGAAGCAGTAGAAAAGTATAAAGATGTAATCGTTGGGTTAAAGGCGAGAATGAGTAAGAGTGTCGTTTGTGATAGTGGAATTGAACCACTTCATGTTGCACGTGATTTATCTCGCGAAACATCATTACCGATTATGGTACATATCGGTTCAGCGCCTCCTCGCATTGAGGAAGTTGTACCTCTTTTAGAAAAAGATGATGTCATTACACATTATTTAAACGGGAAAGAAAATAATTTATTTGATGAAGAAGGCAAACCACTACCTGTGTTACTAGATGCAGTGAATCGCGGCGTACATTTAGATGTTGGTCATGGTAATGCTAGTTTTTCTTTTAAAGTAGCAGAAGCGGCGAAGCGTCACGATATTGCCTTTAATACAATTAGTACGGATATTTACCGGAAGAATCGTATATATGGTCCAGTGTATAGTATGGCTCACGTTCTTTCGAAATTCCTTTACTTAGGTTATCCGCTAGAAGAAGTGATTGATGCGGTTACGAAAAATGCGGCAGAGTGGCTTAAGAAACCAGAGCTTGGCCGTATTCAAGAAGGAGATATTGCAAACTTAACTTTATTTACGGTTAAAGATGAGAAGGTTACGTTAATTGATTCAGAAGGGGATCAGCGCATTGCTGAAAGAAGGATTGATACGAAAGGGGTTGTAATCAATGGGTCATTCATTGAATGCTAAGTACGGATTAAAAAGAGTAATTAATGCGAGCGGTAGAATGAGTATTTTAGGTGTATCTGCTCCTACAGATACGGTAATGGATGCGATGAAACATGGTGGACAAAATTATGTGGAAATTGCTGATTTAGTAGATAAAGCAGGAGACCATATTGCGAGAATTCTAGATTCAGAGGCAGCGGTCGTTGTGAATTCAGCATCGAGCGGAATTGCGCTTTCTATCGCTGGTATCGTTACAGAAGGAAATCGCCGTAAAAGTGAAAGACTTCATCAAGAGGTCATCGCGAAAAACGAAGTGATTATGTTAAAAGGTCATAACGTTCAATACGGAGCTCCTGTTGAAACGATGATTTACTTAGGTGGAGGAAAACTCGTTGAAGTTGGCTACGCAAATGAAGGGAAAGCAGAACATATTGAAGATGCGATTGGCGAAAATACAGCAGCAATTCTTTATGTGAAATCACATCATGCAGTGCAAAAAAATATGATTTCTGTTGAAGAAGCATGGGAAGTAGCGCAGCGAAATAACGTACCACTTATCGTTGATGCGGCAGCTGAAGAAGACATTCAAAAATATGTGAAGTATTCAGACCTTGCCATTTATAGTGGTTCAAAGGCAATTGAAGGACCTACTTCTGGTATTGTTGGCGGTAAACGAAAATATATCGAATGGCTGAAAGTGCAATTACATTGCATCGGAAGAAGTATGAAAGTCGGGAAAGAGACAACTTTTGGCTTACTTCAAGCGCTTGATGAGTACGGAGTAAAAGAAGATAAGAGCGAGCAAGAAAAAGAGCAATTACAAGTACTTATGCCGCTAAAAGAATTAAATGGTGTAAATGTAACGATCGTTCAAGATGAAGCTGGAAGAGCAATCTTTAGAGCTCGTATTCATATTAACGAGAAAGAGTTAAACAAATCAGCAAGAGATGTTGTGACTGCATTACGCGAAGGGGAAATCGCTATTTATACACGTGATTACGGAGTAAGACAAGGATTCTTTGATATTGATCCACGTCCACTTCAAGGTGATGACATACATGTGATTGAAGAAAAATTGAGAGAAATCGTAGGGGGAAACTAAAATGACAAACATTCAAAAACGTTTTTATAAAGGCCGCGTAGCATTAAATGTATTGGCAAACAATATAGAAAATGCGAAAGATATTTTTGAAGCAGCAGAAGGTTATGTAGTAGTAGGAGTGTTATCAAAAGACTATCCAACAGTAGAAGAAGCTGTTACAGCGATGAAAGCATACGGAAAAGAAATTGATGACGCTGTATCAATCGGACTAGGCGCAGGAGATAATCGCCAAGCGGCAGTTGTAGCTGAAATTGCGAAGCGTTATCCTGGTAGCCATATTAACCAAGTGTTCCCCTCAGTTGGAGCGACACGTGCAAATCTTGGCGAAAAAGATAGCTGGATTAATAGTTTAGTATCGCCAACAGGAAAAGTAGGTTACGTAAATATTTCTACTGGCCCAATTAGTGCGGCTGGAGAAGAAAAAGCAATCGTTCCAATTAAAACAGCGATCGCACTTGTACGTGATATGGGCGGAAATTCATTGAAGTACTTCCCGATGAAAGGTTTAGCTCATGAAGAAGAGTATCGCGCAGTTGCGAAAGCTTGTGCAGAAGAAGGCTTCGCATTAGAGCCAACAGGCGGAATTGATAAAGAAAACTTCGAAACAATTGTACGTATTGCGCTTGAGGCAAATGTAGAGCAAGTTATCCCGCACGTATACTCTTCTATTATTGATAAAGAAACTGGTAATACGAAAGTAGAAGATGTTCGTGAATTATTAGCAGTCGTGAAAAAGCTAGTTGATCAATATGCGTAAGAAAATTGCAGCATTCGGCGAAGTAATGATGCGCCTGCAAGTACCTGGATATGAATTGTTGTCGCAAGCTAACACGTTAAATTACTCATTTTCAGGTACAGGTGTGAACGTTGTAGCGGCACTTTCTCACTTAGGGCATGAAGGGCTTCTTATTTCAACTTTACCGGAAAATTCGGTTGGAGATGCAGCTGTATCTTACATTCAAAAGTTAGGGATTCAAACTTCTCTTGTTTCAAGAGGCGGTAAATATGTAGGTATGTATTTTTTAGAAAATGGATTCGGTGCACGTGCAAGCCGCGTTACATATTCGAATCGATTAGAAAGTAGCTTCAATACGGCATGTGAAGAAATGTATCAATTTGAAGAAATCGCAAAGGAAATTGATATCGTTCATTTTTGCGGTATTACACTTGCGATGAATGATACTGTGCGTCATCATATGAAATCTTTAGCGAGAGCAGTTAAAGAAAACGGAGGAACCGTCGTTTTTGATTGTAATTATCGTCCCTCACTTTGGGGAGAAGACGGATATGAACAGGCAAAACCACATTATGAAGAAATGCTAGGACTCGCTAATATCGTTATGATGAATGAAAAAGATGCGATGTTCGTTCTTGGGATGAAAACAGAAGAGACGGAGCGTGAGGCGCAGCTGCTGGATCTCATTCCAAAGGTAGCTGAAACGTATCATATCGCTACAATCGCTGGTACTCATCGCTCTATTAACAGTGATAATACACATTCGCTTCGCGGGTTTATATGTAAAGATGGTTCGTTCACTTTTGCAAAAACACTTACGTTTTCTGTATATGATAGAATAGGTGCTGGAGATGCTTATACGAGCGGAATTATTCATGGCGAGATAAAAGAGTTTGCACCAGAGAAAGCTGTTTCATTTGCGTCAGCAGCTGGAATGCTAGCACATACAATCGTCGGTGATACGCCAATGTCATCAGAGAAAGATATACTTCGGGCGATGACGGCATCAGTAGGTGATGTAGAAAGGTAGTGGGTGTAACAGTGAACGTAACGAGGAAAAAAGGACCATTATATTTACAAATAAAAAATATTATTCGTGATCGAATATTGCATGGCGTATATGCGATTCATACGAATATTCCTTCAGAACCGCAATTAGAAGAAGAGTTCAAAGTTAGTAAGATTACAGTGCGTAATGCGATTAAAGAACTCGCTCAAGAAGGATATTTGGAAAAGAAGAGCGGCAAAGGAACGAAAGTGATTCGTAATACTTCTGCGACAAAACTGTCAAAGGGTAAGAAATTTACAGAAGTGTTAGTGGAAGAAGGATATAAAGTACAAAAGAAATTATTAAAAGCAGAAATCGTTCATAATGAGGAAGGAACAGTGCCGTTTCGATTATTCGGTAAAGAGAGTTTTCGTATCGAGCGCCTATATATGTTAAATGATACGCCGTACATTCATTATACGCACTATTTCTCAGCTCAAATGGCAAGTACAGATTTATCGGACTTTGATTTACAATCGCTTTACGATTTAGTTGAGGACCGAGGTATACATTTAGAAAACTTCAGAGATGAATTCGCAGTTGGACTTGCGCCTAATTTCGTTGCAGAAGCGCTAGGTGAAAAAGAGGGAACAGCGTTATTAAAACGCATGCGCTATTCTTACGATGAAGTTGGCGAAGTAATTGAATATAGCGAAGGCTACTACAATACAGAAATGCAGCATTATGTAGTTAATTATGACGTATAAAAAAGAGGGGATGTTCCCTCTTTTTTTATAAAGTGAAACGTGGAGGAGGGCATCACCCACTGATCACCAATAGGGGTAAAAGTAAGGGGAATGAGAGATGGATATATACTTATTAATCGTCACGTTACTTGCTATCACAATTGTTATTTTAGGGGTATCATGGTGGAAATGGCATGCATTTATTAGTTTAACAGTTGCGAGTTTGTTTTTAGCTATTATGTCTGGACTGAACTTAACGAAAATAGTCACTGCCTATGAAACTGGTGTTGGTAGTGTACTAGGGCATTTAGTTGGTATTTTGGCACTTGGGACTATACTCGGGAAAATGATGTCTGATTCAGGAGTAGGCATGCAAGTTGCAGATTTCTTTATTCGATTTTTCGGCGTAAAAAAATTACCTTGGGCTATGTTATTTGCAGGGTTTGTTATAGGGATTCCCGTCTTTTTTGAAGTAGGGATTGTCATTTTATTACCACTTGTTATTTCAATTCGAAAAACGACGAAGCAAAACATATTATTAATTGCATTACCTGTTATTGCGGGATTATCTATCGTACATGGACTAGTACCTCCGCATCCAGGTGCTATGACAGCAATCGGTATTTATAACGCGAACTTAGGAAAGGTACTTTTATATTCATTAATTATCGCGTTACCGACGGCTATTATAGCAGGCCCAATATTTGCAAAGTGGGTACATAAGAGGGTTATACCTGAAAATGAACCGGAGCTTGTTCGAGTTACGACAGTATCAACTGATTTGCCAAGTCGTAAAGTTTCATTCTTTATTATTTTATTACCAGTTGTATTGATGATTTTATCAGTAGTTGCACCATATATTTCATTACCGAAAAAATTGACTGAATTTTTCGTGTTTATAGGAAGTCCAGTAATCGCCTTACTTATTTCATGTTTCGCAGCATTTTATTTACTTGGAATAAGACAAGGAATTAATAAAAAGATGATTAAAAAATTAACAGATGAAAGTTTATTGCCTGTCGGTTCCATTATTTTAATAATTGGTGCAGGCGGTGGATTTAAGCAAATATTAATTGAAAGCGGCGTTGGAACGGCCATTGCACAAATGGCAGAACATATTTCGTTATCACCAATTGTATTAGCTTTCATGGTAGCTGGATTAATTCGAATTGCAACAGGTTCAGCTACAGTAGCATTAACGACAGCGGCAGGGATTGTTTCACCGGTTATTCAGCACATGTCTGGTGTGAATTTAGAGCTTCTCGTTATTGCAACCGGTGCAGGTTCATTAATGTTTTCTCACGTAAATGATGCAGGGTTCTGGCTTGTAAAAGAGTATTTAGGTTTGACGGTGAAGGAAACGTTTAAAACGTGGACGGTGCTGGAGACATTGTTAGCATTTATTGCATTCGGTTTTGCCCTTTTGTTGAATATGTTTCTTTAAAAGATACCTGAATAGGTATCTTTTTTTTGATTAAGCCTAATTTCTAAAACAAGCCCGTTTTTAGGTAAGCCAAGCTTCCTATTCGCCCTGAAAACATAATATAAATGGAATCCCCTCATTTAGAACAAGAGGAACTTGTTATGAATGATACTAAAGGAGGAATAGGGTAATGAGCGAAAAGTGTGAACACAGACATGATGATTGCGATCGTAGACGTGGATGCGGAGGCGGTTTTGCGCTTCTAATCGTATTGTTTATTTTATTAATTATCATCGGTGCTAGCTGCTTCGGCGGAGGCGGCGGTTGTGGCTATGGTGGTTACGGCGGTTACGCAGGCGGCTATGGTGGATATTGCTGCTAATTATTAAAAACTATTGAAAATGGCCTTGTGCGTATTGCACAAGGCCATTTTATTCATATTTTTATATGCTGTGATAATTTATTAATGTACAGAGAACGGATTAAGAAGAAGAAAATAATCTCGATAATCCCGAAAAAGGTGAGTACGATACATGTCTCTTTTAGTAAGGAGAAAGAAAACATACTTTGTAAAAACTTAACCGCAAATAATGTGTGAACACCAGCAACGATGTAAGGAACGAAAAATAAAATTCCTAATTGAATCGTTGCAGAGCGAAACATTTCTGATTCAGTTAAGCCAAGCTTTGTAATCGTAATATACTTTTGTCTTTCAGTTGTTAAGTCATTATACATACGGAAATATAAAACACTAGCTGCTCCGATAAAGAAAATAAAGCCGAGAAATGCCCAAATAAAGAATTGAGCGACTGCATTTCCTTTACTATGAACGAGTTCATCCGTAGCTGTATAAATATAAAATGGTTTAATGAAATCTTCTTCATTTTTATGTGCTTCATACAAGGTTTCTGCATCGTGATCTAAGCTTTTTAATATATTTTTTGTTGGGACAATTGCATTTTCCCAATTTGCCACGAAGTAGTTATAGACTGTAATTGTTTCAATATGAGGAATCATATTTTCAATTACTTCATCTTGCATCACAATTAAGTGAGGTAATGCAAAGGGAGGCTCAATTCCTCTATTAATAAAACCTTTAATTTGAAATTCCTTTTTATTAGAGCCAAGTGTAATTGTGTTCTGCTTCGCAAATGGGTTAGACACGAGATTTAATAACGCTGGTGAATAGCGAGAAATATTATAAACTTGTGAAGAATCGAGAGTGATTTTTGGTCTGTTTAATTGCTGTGCTATTGCGTTATAATCACTCATTTTCATAATGGCAATTGATTCTTTTAAAGCTGTATCTTTTAAAACGGTAAACTTATATTTGTCATATTGAAAATTAGCATTTGTAAGTTCAGTTTCAATCGTAGTAATATGCTTTTGTTCAAATGCATTAACACCTTCTGATGTATAGGTGAATGGTATTGGATATCGTTCTAGTATGGGTGCTTTCGTATTATTGTTTGCAGCAAATAACCCGATAATAATTGTAAATGCAAGTGCAGATAGCATAGAAACAATAAAGAGTACATTAATATTACTGCGTGTACGAGAAACTAAATCTGAAATCCATAACATATTTATTTGTTTTAAGTAAAACTTTCTTCGTTTCTTTAAAATATAGATAAAGAGAAGAAATGTTTGTGAAAAAAATAAATACGTCCCAATCACTACAAGCGGTAAAATAGATAGCATAATTAAGAATACAGATCCATTTTGTGCATTTTTTTCCGTTATGTAGCCTTGCGGATAACCGGCAATATAATAACATAGTCCTAAACAAGTTAAAGCAAATAGTGAAATGAGTATAGATGGTTTTTTTTCGCTCTTCTCTTTGTTAACGCCCTTAATAAGCTTCGTTGTTTTTCGAGTACGAATAAACATTGGTGTAAATGTAGAAACGATTAAAAATAAAATGATAAACGTTACGGTTGTAACGATAATCGCTTCTGTTGGCCAATATAAATAGAGACCTTTCGCACTTGTTAATTTCGAAGTGACTAATAAGAAAAAGTTAGAAAATACAAGTCCACCTTGAATGCCGATAAAGATAGATAATATCCCAATTATCATGTTTTCGGTAAATAACAATCTTTTTAATTGTCTCTGTGAGATACCAAGAATAGTGAGTATCCCGAATTGCTGCTTCCGAACATTTAAAAATGTTCCAATTGAATATAAGAGAAAGAAGAACGAGAACATAACGATCACAAGCTGTGCTGTACTAGCTAAGTTCATTAGAGGATCACGTTCTTGAAAGCTTTGTACACTCTGTAAGCGTGGATGATACGCGTATACAGTAAATGAAAAGAAAACCATGATAGAAAACGCACTACTTACAAAGTAGGCGAAATATGCTTTTGAATTACGTGAGACATTTTTAAATGCGAATTGCCAAAACGTCATCCACGTCTGCCTCCTAATAAGGCTAGAACATCTAATATTTCTTGATAAAACTTCTCGCGATATAATCCGCGGTGCAGTTCATTGTAAAGCTCTCCATCTTTAATGAAAATAACACGGTTACAATAACTTGCCGCAAACGGATCGTGCGTAACCATTAAAATCGTTGCATCTTCTTCTTTGTTTAATTTCGTAAATAACTCCATTACATCAATAGCGGCTTTTGAATCCAGGTTCCCTGTCGGTTCATCGGCTAGTAAGAGAGAAGGGTGATGAATAACAGCGCGTGCTACTGCAGTACGCTGTGCTTGTCCTCCAGAAACTTCAAAAATACGTTTGTCCAAAATATGATCAATTCCAAGCTTTTTTGAAATGTTATCAAGCTTTTCATCCATTTCTTTTAATGGAACATTATCTAATGTTAAAGGTAGTACGATATTTTCACCGATTGTTAGTGTATCTAGTAGGTTAAAGTTTTGGAAAACAAATCCTAACTCTTGGCGGCGGAAAATAGCTAACTTCTCTCTACGAAATGTGTGTGGTTTTTTTCCGTTAATAACGACGTCACCAGAAGTAGGAGAATCAATTGTAGAAATAACGTTTAAAAATGTAGATTTTCCGCTACCAGATGGTCCCATAATGGCAACGAATTCACCTTTATCTACGTGTAAATTTATATTTTTTAAAGCAGTATGAGGGACTTTTCCCTCATACACTTTTGAGACATTTTTTATGTGTAATACTTCTTCCATAATAATCACCTTTCTAATTTTAAAACTTAATATGTTGTGATAATTTTTGCATATAAAAGGAACGAATTAAAAGGAAAAATAAAATTTCAACTGTTCCAAAAATCAACAGTACGACTGTAATCTCAGCGAAGAACGAGAGATGTAAAACTTCTTGTAGCATCTTTGTCGCAAACATCGTATGGATTGATGCCATAATGTAAGGCACGAAGAAAAGAATCGCAAGCTGAATTGTCGCTGAACGTTTCATTTCAGTTTCAGTTAAGCCAATTTTCGTAATCGTTATATATTTTTCTTGCTCATTTGTTAAATCTGTATACATTCGGAAGTAAAGAACACTACCAGCCCCGATAAAGAAAATAACACCTAAGAAAGTACCAATTAAGAAAAATGAAGCGACATTTAGTTTTGTTGTGTATAGAGAATCGCTTGCTTCACTTGCATGGAACGGTGGGTGCTCTGCTTGAATCGCTGCATTATCGTTATCGATTTTTGTGATAAATGATGAACCGATATTATGTGCTTTTTCCCAATCTGTAACTTTGAAGTTATATACACTCATTTGTTTGGAAACGGTGGATAAAGCTTCTACATTTTCATCAGATAAAATGAGCAACTTTCGTATTAAACTATTTGGAAATGGATTATAACTTTTATATTCTTTTACTTGCAAATGTAAAGAATTTTGAGCAAGTGTAAGAGTACTTTTCTTTTCTCTATCATGTAGTGTTCCAACGACTTGAGCATCTAAATCTTTAATTAGGACATAAGATTCATTCTTATTCACCGTGAGTTTTTCCAAATTTAACGCTTTAGCAAGTACATTATAGTCACTTTGTTTAATTGCATAATAGAGCTGCGTGTTATCTTCAGCCGAAGATACTTCATATATATCCGTTTTAAATTTCGTATAAGTAAAATGCTCTTCATTAAATTTCTGCTCTAACCAGTTTAAATGTTCATCAGCTAATGTATTTTCAGTATGCGATAAATATGTAAACGGGAAAGGGTTTTGTCTAATTGCATCAAACTTTGTAAATTTCCCAAAACCGTATAAGAATGTAATCATTGTAAAAGCGAGTGTTGATAGCATCGCTACAATAAAAAGCATGTTAATGTTTGTCCGAATGCGCGCTGCTAAATCCGAAATCCAAAGCATATTAATTCGTTTCATATAAAACGTTCTTCGCATTTTTAAAATACGAATAAGTAAAAAACTAATTTGTGAAAAGAAAAAGTATGTTCCAGCTGCAATAAGCGATGGAATAACAAATATACTAGAGACGGCATATAAAAGCCCAATGATATCGCCTAACGACATAAAATATAATGGATTGGATTCTAATACATATCCAGTTATTAAACATGTCGCACCAAATAGAGAGATGAGTACGGATGCTTTTCTTTCTTTTTGTTGTGTTCCTTCTTTTAAAAGACGTACGGCTTTTCTCGTACGAATGAGCATCGGTGTAAAAGATGATACGAGAATGAAGAGCCCGAGAAAGATGATGATAGTTAAAACGATAGCACTTGTAGGCGGATATAAATATAAACCAGGTACGTGTGTAATTTTGGCGGTAACTAATAAAAAGAACTGTGAAAAGACAACTCCAAGTTGAATGCCAAAAAATATAGAAAGAGCACCAATTAACATATTTTCTATAAATATGAGTCGCTTTAATTGTTTTTGAGATATGCCAAGTACTGTTAAAATCCCGAACTGTTTTTTTCGTACTTTTAAAAACGTCCCGATTGAATACAGTAAAAAGAAAAATGAAAAGAACACAATGACAACTTCTGAAATTGTCATTAATATGTTCAGAGAATAATTCACGTCTGTCATATGCAATTTAGGATGAAATAAATAAACTGCAAATGAGAAAAAGATTGCGATGGAGAACGCACTGCTTACAAAATAGGCGAAATAAGCTCTGGCGTTCCGCGTCACGTTTTTAAATGCAAACTGCCAAAATGTCATTCACCTGAACCTCCTGATAGGGTGAAGATGAGAAGAGCATAGGAAATACTCTTTTCATCAAGTTTGTTTTAAATATTTTGTCCACTCGTGTATTGTGATAATTTTTGCATATAAAGTGAACGAATGAATACGAAAAATACGATTTCAACGAATCCAAAAATAATAAGAACGGCTGAAACCTCTTTGAACAGAGATAAACCAATTACATCTTGTAGCATTTTTGTTGCGAACATTGTATGAATGGATGCCATAATGTACGGAATGAAAAATAAAATACTAAGTTGAATGGTTGCAGATCGTTTCATCTCTGTATCTGTTACACCGATTTTAGAAATCGTTATATATTTCTCTTGTTCGTTCGTCAAATCCGTATACATTCTAAAGTAAAGAACGCTACCAGCTCCAATGAAGAAGATAACTCCTAAAAATGTCCCGATTAGGAAGAATGCAGCACTGCCAGATGTTATTTTGTATAACGAACCTGCTGATTCAAAGGGGCGAATAAGAGGTCCTTCATACTGGGATGTATCTCGATCTTTTTGTACTTTTTCCATAAAATTATCAGCAATTTTATATGTCTGTTCCCAGTTTTGAATTTTGTAATTGTATGCTGATATATGCTTTACGGTGCTAGGTAAGTTATTTACGATAACATCAGGCAAAACTATCGTTTGATATGAAAAGCCAGCTGGAATTGCATTCACATGCTCATAGCCTTTCACTCGTAATTTCGTATTTGTACTAGAGAGTGTAATGTAATCTCTTTTGTAGCTTTGCTCAAATTCGTTGAATATGGTGATATAAGATGTCCCTGTTAGCACATATGCTTCGTTATCATCCATAAATAGTTGTTTCATTCGTAAAGAATCTGCAAGTTTGTTATAGTCACTTTGCTTAATTGCGTATACATCATTAAAAATGGCTACATCTTTATCTTCTTTTAGTGGTGTTTCATATATATCAGCTTTTATTTTTTGATAAGAGAAATGCTCTTTTTGTAATTGTTGCTCAAGCCAATTTAAATGCTCTGTAACAAAAGGGTTCGCATCATAAGAAAAATAAGAAATTGGGAAAGGAGAAGTTCTATTAACTTCTAGCTTAATAAATTTCCCGAATCCATATAGAAACGTAATCATTGTGAAAGCGATAGTAGATAGCATCGCTACAATAAAAAGCATATTAATATTCGTTCGAATACGGCTTGCTAAATCCGAAACCCAAAGCATATTAATCCGTTTCATATAAAACTTCCTTCTCTTCTTTAAAATATAAATAAGTAAGAAGCTAATTTGTGAAAAGAAGAAATATGTTCCGATTGTAACAAGCGTTGGGATAACGAAAATACTTGAGACCATATATATAACACCGATTTGCGGGCTTACTGATACGAAATATTTAGGATTTCCAGCTAATGCATAACCACCAAATAAACAGATCGCACCAAATAATGAAACAAGTATGGATGGTTTTCTTTCCTTTTGTTTTCCACCATTTGTTTTTAAAAGGTGTACCGCTTTTTTTGTACGAATAAGCATTGGTGTGAATGCAGATACAATGATAAAAAGACTAAGGAAAACAATGGTTGTTAAAATAAACGCGTTAGTAGGACCGTATAAATATATTCCTGGAACATGCGTAAGTTTGGCTGTTACTAATAAGAAAAATTGCGAAAAAACAACTCCAAACTGCATACCGAAAAAGATAGATGAAATCCCGATTAACATATTTTCCATGAAGACGAGACGGTGTAATTGTTTTCTCGATATTCCTAAAATGGTCAAAACCCCAAATTGTTTTTTTCTAACTTTTAAAAAAGTACCAATGGAATATAGTAAAAAGAAGAAAGAGAAAAATACAATTACTACTTCTGAAAATACCATTAATCCTGAAATTTCAGAAGTCATGTCAAAGTTTTGTAATTTCGGATGGAATAAGTAAACAGCAAACGAAAAGAACACAGCAATGGAAAAGGAGCTACTTACAAAGTAAGCAAAATAAGCTCTTGAGTTGCGCGTGACGTTTTTAAATGCAAATTGCCAAAATGTCATAGATTATACCTCCGGCTAGAAGATATAGAAGTAGTTGTATTGCAAAAAATGTATGAGAGTGAGTTCTCATACATTTTGCTTGCATATGTTACGATCATGCTTCGGTCACCTTCTCCGTATGTTCTGCCTGATTATTTGCAGCGTTGTGGAAGATGATTTTAATCGTCGTTCCTTTACCAACTTCCGAATCTAATTTGACCGAGTGACCTAAATAATCACAAATCTTACTTACAATATAAAGTCCCATACCAGTAGATTCTCCAAATGCGCGACCGTTTTTCCCAGTGTAAAACGGTTCAAATACTCTTCGAATATCTTCTTGCGGAATACCAACACCTTCATCACGAACTTCTAAAATAATATCTTTTCCGTTTCGGTAAGCAGATAAGAAAACTTTCTTTCCGCGCTCACCAGAGTAACGAACAGCATTTGTCATTAACTGATAGATGATAAATTTTAGCCATTTCGCATCAGAAGTAACTTTTAAATCAGAATGGACTTCTAAAACAGGGAAGACACCATTACGAATGAATAGTTCTTTTAATCCATTAATATTTTTTGTTACCGTATCTTTTAATGAAATCGTCTCGACATGGAAATCTTCATGGAAGTTATTTAACCTAGCCATGTATAAAGCCATATCAAGCCCTTGGTTTAGACGCTCTAATTCTTTTTTAAACTTTGGAATTAAATGCTCGTCTTCCATTTCTAGCACCATAAGCTGCATAACAGAAACAGGTGTCTTCATTTGATGTACCCAATGGTTAATGAATAATTGATGTTCTTGTTGTTTTACTTCATACGATTGTAGTTCTTTTTGGAAGAGGCGGTACTGCGTACGCACGAGTTCATTGACACCGTGAGGCATCGGAGCAGTCGCTCTTTCAATAAACGCATCTTCCATTTTTTCAGGTTGCTCACTTAATCTATGGTACATTCTACGATTGCGAACGTAACGGTAAGCGAGGAAACAAATGAATAAATATAAACTTAAAACGACGAAGTAAAATTTATTATTTTGAAATCCATCTACTGCATCATAAAGAACGAAAATGATACCGAAGTTTAATATGTACAGTAGGAAAAATGCAAAATGATCACGTAAAAATAGCTTCATGCTTATTCACTCCAAGTTGCGTTAAAACGATATCCAAGTCCACGTACTGTTTCAATAGAGTTCTCAATACCAAGCTCATTAAACTTTTTACGAAGACGCGTAATGTTTACGTTTAATGTATTTTCTTCAACGAAGCTTTCGTCATCCCAAAGCGCAGCTAATAAATCTTCACGGCTTGCTGTACGAGGGAATTTAGATAATAACATTTCAGCTAAAATAGCCTCTTTCTTCGTTAAAAGAACTTGTTCAGATCCGAAGTGAATTTCAGGACGTTCTGGGAATAGTTTTAAACCTTCTACTTCAACGATACGTTCAGAAATATTTGGTGCATAATCACCGTAAATACGACGTAATTGTCCTTTAATTTTCGCCATTACAACGTCGTAGTGGAATGGTTTTGTAATGTAATCATCCGCACCGCTTTCAATTGCCATAATTTGTTCCATCTCACCAGCACGCGCTGAAATGAAAATAATTGGACAAGTAGATTCATGACGAATTTGACGGCACCAGTAGAAACCATCGAATTTCGGTAAGTTTACATCAAGTAAAACAAGATGTGGTTTCACAGCGTTAAACGATTCCATAATATCATCGAAATTCTCCGCTACCACAGCCTCATAACCGTACTTCTGAATGTGAGATTGCAGTAATGATGAAATATTTGGATCGTCTTCAACGATTAAAATTTTATACATATGTATATTCCTCCTAAAAAAACAATTGTAGCTATAGTGTATCATGTGTTTCAAGTCTTTTCATTATGTTGAAAGATAAGCTAGTAAACAGTATAGGTCAAAAGTGTGAAAAGTAAAAAGTATTATATTTTTTTATGAAATTTGGAACTTTATTTTGCTTACCGTCCAATATATAGTGAGAACATCGTTAAGGAGGGGGCACTACTTGGCAAGTAATGAAGAGATACATACCTGGATAGAACGCTTATTAAAAGGTGATGAGGAGGCTTTTGAATTTATATTTAACTTAACAAGTCAGCGAATCTATGAAACCGTCTTTGCTATAGTTAAAAATCGACATGATACAAATGAAATCGTAAATGAAATCTACTTTCAACTTTGGAAATCTATTTCAACATATGATCAATCTAGACCGTTTCTATTTTGGTTGAATGGAATTGTTTACAAGCAGATTAGTCAGTGGAGAAAACACATATGGAAGAGGATGCGCTTATTTGAAAAACAACAATTAAATGATGAGACAGTTGTAGAGGTTCCAGAAAAAGTATTATTAAGAAAAGAAACAGAAGAGCAGTTAATAAGGGTGATACAAGAACTACCATTTAAGTTTAGAGTAGTAATCGTTTATCGCTTTTATCATGATTACAAGTATGAAGAAATTGCAGAACTATTACAAATGCCTATAGGTACAGTAAGATCTAGAATTCACAGAGCGTTAGAAAAAATTCGGAATCAATCTAGTATAGAAATAGATGAGGAGGAATCTAATTCAAATGTCGTTTTCAAATGAATGTAAAAAAGCAATGAAACAAGAGGTCCCAAAAGAGGTTAAAGAGCGTGCTTATCAATCCTTTAGTCAAATGTATAAAAAAGATAATAAAAAGAAGACGAAAAAGAAATTATTAATAGCAGGTTTAATAGCGGCTGTCATTATACCGACGAGTACAATGGCATTAAACAATTCCTATTTTGCAAAGCCAGAGGTAAAGTTAAATGAAATGATTGGTGAAGAAGTGAAAAAGGATGCTGCGAATGGGAAGTCCATACAGTTAAACGAAAAAGTAGTAGATAATGGTATTACTCTTCATGTAAAAGAAATATTAATTCAAGATGCTAAAATACTTGTTTATTATCGATTTGAACAGCAAGATGGATCGCTTGTTCCTTATAAATTTAATACAACTGGGCTTGATATTACAAAAGATGGTAAAGAAGACGGGAAACAAGTGGAGAGCCCACATTATAAAAATAAGAAATTTAATGCTGTCCAATACTTACATTTTCTTAGTAACACTCGTATCGATAATTTTCAAAAAGATCGTATTGGTAATCCGGATGCATCAGATACAGATATATTTTATGTAACGAATCAAGCGGGGGAAAGTTTTGACACAGTGTTAGCTGCTCATGATAAACCAGAAGGAGTAATGGTTTTTGAACCGTTAGAAGGTGAAAGATTTCCAGACTTCTTATCTGTAAATATTAATATTAACAGAATTGGAGGGACGGAAGGAACTTGGACAATGAAAATTCCAGTGGATATGGCGAATAAAACTGTCCAAAAGGACTCTACAAAGAACGAATGATTTCTTACTTATATGTAATAGAATCCATACTAGGTGTGTGAAGCATGATTAGTTATTGGTTAAATGAATTCGGAACGATAGTAGGTATGTCCTTTATTATAAGTTTGATTATCTTTTGGATTTCTTCGTTTGTTAATAAAATAATAAAGTTTAAATAAAAACAGCTCTTCCTTTATATTAGAAGAGCTGTTTTCTTTTTTTACTCTCCGTAATCTTTAGATTTTACTCCATATAGTAATTGACGTAGGTCAGAAGTGGAAAAAATAAAAAGGGCTGTATACATAATTGACAATTAACTGAAATCATTTTAACATTTAGATAAATATCTAAATGTCTAATTATCGAAAGGAAGAAAGACATTGAATCAAGCATTCAAAGCATTAGCAGATCCAACAAGGCGAAAAATTTTAGACTTATTAAAAGAAGGCAATCTAACCGCTGGTGAAATTGCTGAACATTTCAATATGACAAAACCAAGTATTTCACACCACTTAAGCGCACTTAAAAATGCTGAACTTATTCAAGATGAAAAGAAAGGGCAATTCGTTGTGTACTCTTTAAACACAACGGTCTTTCAAGATTTGTTGACTTGGGTGTTTACATTTACGAATAAGGGGGAAGAGGGGAAATGAAAAAGCATATATTTCCGTTACTATTAATTGCTTTAACGATTATTGCATGGTGCGCTGCATGGCCTTATTTACCGGGAGAGGTTCCGAGTCATTGGAACATTGATGGTGAAGTAAATGGGCATATGTCAAAAATGGGAATGTTGATTTTTGATGTAGCAATTATGATTTTTATATATGTATTAGTAACTGTATTGCCTAAGATAGATCCAAGGTACGAGAACTATAAAAAATTTCCTAAAGCACTTGGAAGGATTAATGGAGCAATTTTATTTTTCTTATTTACTATTAATATGATGACACTAGCAAATGCTTTAGGATATAACATTCCAATTGGAATTGTTGTGAACATAATGGTCGGTATCCTTTTTGTAGTGCTCGGCAATTATATGCAGCAATGTAAACCAAATTTCTTTATAGGTATTAAAACACCATGGACTTTAAGTAGTGAAGAAGTGTGGAGAAAAACGCATAGGATAGGATCAAAGATTATGATGATTGGCGGTATTGTAATCATATTTTCCTCGTTCCTTCCGGGAATGTGGAAAATGATTAGTTTGTTAAGTGTTGTAGTCGTACTGGTTGTTGGTACGATGGTATATTCTTATATTGCTTATAAAAAAGAAATAGGGGCCTAATAAAAAATTATGGGGGAGAGAGGATGAAAAGACACATATTACCATGGAGTTTAATTATTGGCATTGCAATTGGATGGTATATTGTATGGCCATATTTACCAGAACAAATTCCAAGTCATTATAATGCGGCAGGAGTAGTAAATGGATATTTTTCTAAAGTAGAAGCAAGTTCATTCTCGATAGGTAGTATGGTAGTGCTCTATATGATGTGGATAGTTTTTGGATTCATAAAAGATAAGTCTACACAGCAATCCAAAGTTCTTTCAGCGATTAATTATGCCATTCTCTTTATCGGGTTTGGATGTAACATATTTGCACTATTAGCAGCGTCTAATTATATTGCATCGGGCTCAATTGCATTTAATTTTGGACTTGGAACATTGTTTCTTGTACTAGGTAATTACATGCAACAAACGAAGCCGAACGGGTTAGTAGGCATTCGAATGGACTGGACATTAGAAAATCCTGTAGTTTGGAGAAAAACACACCGATTTGCTTCGAGGGTATTTGTAATAGGTTCACTTTGTATATATGCTGGGGCTTTGCTTCCAGATCCATTTAATATTTTTATGGGGATTGGAATCATATTAATATGCATTATCGTATCAACAATAAAGTCATATAGTATTTATAAAGAAGAGTTGAAAATGTAAATAAAGCTGCTTTTCCTTTTAGGGAAGAGCAGCTTTGTTTTTTTATCACTTCTTCAAAACCGGTATCCAAATTTCACTTTTAAAGTTTGGAGAAGATATGTCTTTCTGTTCATTCCACAATATTTCCGGTCCTTCCGCTAGTTCATAGTTCGAAGAAGGAAACCATTCAGAATAAATACGCCCCCATACATTTTGTAATGCATCAGGAAATGGACCGACAGCTTCGAATATAGCCCATGTTGAAGCTGCAACTTCAAGCTGCGCGAATTGCTCTGGACAATCCTTTGTTGTGGCTACTCCAATATAGTGATCAAGTTCTCCCTTTTCCGCCATTCTTCCTTCAGAAAAATTAGTAGAAGCACTAATAATTCCAGTAGGTTCAATGTTTGAAAGGGACTTTAATGTTTGAATAGACTCTGGGTTTAAACTTTTCCACATAGAAGCAATTTCTTCATTTACACCGTTAAAAACGATTGGGACTCGTTTTGTAATACCTATAATTCGAAATGGCTCTTTTTCTTCAATTCGATAGTTCATTTCATTTCCTCCTTGAATAGATAATTGGAAGGTCATTGGTGAATAAGCCTTCAAAGAATGGCTACTATTTCGGGCCTCTGAAGGTGTTATACCGTGCAAGTTTTGAAATGCACGAGCGAATGAATCTGGTGAGTTGTAGCCATATTTTATAGCGATATCAATGACTTTTACATTGTTGTTTTTTAGTTCAAAGGCAGCGAGAGTAAGACGTCTACAGCGAATATATTCTGATAGTGATATGCCAGCTAAAAAAGAAAACATTCTCTTGAAATGATATTCGGAGCAGTAAGCTATTTTTGCGACTTCCTTAAAATCAATTTCATGTGTAAGGTTGTCTTCGATATACTGCATTGCAGCATTCATATTTTTAAGTGAATCCATATTATGACCTCCTCTGTACATAGAATAGCAGGAATGAAATAGCTCCATCCGACATTTCGTGCACAACTTTGTAGGGTACATTTTTCACCTTACAAAATTGTAATGTTCCTGTAAGGAGAATGAATGGATGGTATGATATCCCAATGTTATAGTAACAAAGTACTTTAATTCATTACGTTAACTTTTTGATTTCTTTACTTATGTGCCTTACATAACTGTCATGTTTGTGTAAGAAACATCGATAGTGGCAAGAGTAGAGAGTGTATATAGTTGAAAATAGAGAATAGAAGAAATGAGGGATGTCGAGATGAAAACAGTGTTAGAAGCAAAAAATATTGAAAAAGTATATGACACGGGTGGTAACAAATTTGCAGCGTTAAAAGGTATTAACTTACAAGTAAAAGAAGGTGAGTTCGTTGGAATTATGGGACCTTCTGGTTCTGGTAAGACGACTTTACTAAATGTTCTTTCTACAATTGATAATGCGACGAACGGTGAAATTTTAATTGATGGCAAAGATATCGTGAAAATGAATGACGATAAGTTAGCGTTATTCCGCCGCGATCATTTAGGTTTCATTTTCCAAGATTATAACTTATTAGATACGTTAACAGTGAAAGAGAATATCGCTTTACCACTTGCGTTATCAAAGGTGAAAGCGAGTGAGATTGATCGCCGCGTTCTTGAAATCTCAAAGAAATTTGGCATTGATCATATTTTAAGTCAGTTCCCATATCAAGTATCTGGTGGACAGAAGCAGCGCTGCGCAGCATCGCGTGCAATCGTTACGAATCCAAGTATGATTTTCGGGGACGAGCCAACTGGAGCGCTTGATTCTAAATCTGCAACAGATTTACTTGAAAGTATGAAGTCATTAAATGAATATGATAACTCAACAATTTTAATGGTAACGCATGATGCATTTGCAGCAAGTTATTGTAAACGAGTTATTTTCATTAAAGATGGTGAACTATATAAAGAATTGCACCGTGGTGAATCAACGCGTAAACAGTTCTTCCAAAAAGTCGTTGACGTAATGTCTTCTATTTCTGGAGGTATGGCTGATGACCTTATCTAGCATTGCCCTCCGCAACATACAGCGGAACTTTAAAGACTACTTTGTATATTTCGCATCTATGATTTTTAGTATCGTTATTTATTTTACATTTAAAGCACTGCAATATAATTCACAAATGGAAAAAGCGGCAGAAGCTTCTAAAAAGATTAGCGGAGCGTTCCAAGTTTCCAGTGTGATGCTTATCATTTTCGTAGCAGTGTTCATTATATACTCGAACGGATTCTTTACACGTAAACGTAAAAAAGAAGTTGGCTTATATTCGTTATTAGGTATTCGTAAAAGACAAATTGGTAAAATGCTCTTTTATGAAAATATGTTAATGGGATTAATGTCATTAGTAATCGGGATTGCGATCGGTAGTGTCCTTTCGAAATTATTCCTTGAGTTATTAGTAAATATGATGGGATTAAATTTAAACGTTCATTTTGAAGTACCGATGGCTGCCATTATTGATACAGCAATTATTTTCTTTGTGATTATTTTATATACATCACTTCAAGGATATCGTTTAATTTATCGCTTTAAGTTAATTGAACTTTTCCGTGCAGAACGTGAAGGAGAAGCAATGCCAAAAGGATCTGTCATCATGGCATTAATTTCAGTTTTCTTAATCGGTTCAGGTTATTTTTTAGCGCTAATGTACATGAAAGCAGTTATGTATGCAGACTTTATGGTCGTTGCATTATATATTTTATTAGCGACAGTAGCAGGGACTTATTTACTGTTCATGTTCTTCACAGTATTTGTATTGAAACGTGCAAGAAATAATAAGTCAGCATTTTATAATGGTATGAATATGGTAACGACATCGCAGTTACTATATCGTATTAAAGGAAATGCGAAATCATTGGCGACAATCGCTATTTTAAGTGCAGTTACATTAACAGCGGTTGGTACGTCAGTTACGATGTATTACAACACATTTACGCAATCAAAAGTTGCTGCGCCGTATAGTTATTCCTATGAGAAAAAAGATGCAGCATTAGATAAAAAAGTAAATGAGATACTTGCTGGAGAGAAGAATAATCACCCAGTCACATATGAATCAGAAGTTGAAATGATTCCTGTGAAAGGAACATTTAAAGGTGAAAGAGCTGATCAAGTTCTGAACACACACTATAATGTTACGAATCAGTACCAGCTTATTTCTCAATCAAGCTTTAATAAACATGTGAAACATTTAGATGTAGAACCTGTAAATTTAAGTGCGAATGAAGCTTTCGTATATGATAGCTTATATATTGAGAAACTTGATTTTGGTCCTCTTTATACAGGAAATACAGCTGTATTCCCTGTTGGAAATGAGTCAAAAGAATTAAAAATTAAAGGTGTAAATAATAGAAGCCTTACAAATTTAAATGAACTATTTGTAATCGTTCCTGATAAAACATATGAGCAAATGAAACAAGTAAACGAAACGCGTACTGTAAAAAATATTGATGTAAAAGGTGAGCGAAATAGTAAAGAGTTAACAGCAAAATTAGCAAGCATTATGCCAGCTGGAGAATCAGAAGTTTTAAAACCATTTAACGATTTCTATACAGGATTCCAAATGGGGCTTGAAACGACAGGCTTAATGATGTTTATTGGGTTATTCTTAGGATTAGTATTCCTATTAGCGACAGGCTCAATCATTTACTTTAAACAATTAACAGAAGCAAGTGCTGACCGTGATCGTTACATTGTCCTTCATAAAGTTGGTGTAACGAAGCAAGAAATGAAGAAAGCTATCGCAAAACAAGTAAGCTTTATCTTCGCTATTCCGTTAGTAATCGGTATTTTACACAGCTTATTTGCACTAAAAGGTTTATCAAATATATTACCATTTGAAATTATGATTCCGCTTCTCATTAGTATTGGAGTATACGGTGTCATCTATATTGGATATTACTTCTTAACGGTTCGTTCTTATTATAAGATCGTGAGTGCGAAGTAATAAGGGGCAGCTATCGCTACACGCGATAGCTGTTTTTTTTATTCTTCATAAAATCTTAAGAAACTTCCTCAATTTTTATTAAGAAACGATAGTTATACTTAGACACAAGTTAAAAACTATCGAACGAATGAGGAGAGGTTTACATGCAGCTCATTACATTTTTACATGAATTTATAAAGCATCCAAAACATACTGGTGCAATCGCGCCAAGTTCAAAAATATTAGCAAAGAAAATGGTCGATGTAATTGATTTTAATAAAGCGAAATGTATTGTAGAGTTAGGGCCTGGCACAGGGGTTTTCACGAGAGAAATTATGAAGAGAAAAAAGAAGGAAACAATATTTCTTCTTATTGAAATTAATGAAGTATTTTTCAAAGAATTAAAAAGAAAGTTTAAAGATGAGCAGAATGTCATTGTTGTACACGGTTCAGCTGAAAATATAAAGAAGTATATGGAGGAGCTCAATATAGAATGCATTGATTACATTTTATCAGGGTTGCCTTTTACTTCTTTACCAGAAAAAGTTTCAAAGCGCATTTTAAACAATGCGATGGAAGCGATACATGAGAATGGTGAGTTCATTACATTTCAATATTCACTTGTGAAAAAAGGATTTATACAGCATTTCTTCCCTAAAATTACACTAGAAAAAGTATGGCTCAATTTCCCGCCAGCCTACGTCTTTAGTTGCAAAAAAGAACTAAGGAGAGCGTATGCATAATGGAATTACATGAATTATTATCCTATATCGAGCAATACGGTTATTGGGCATTATTTTTCTGCCTATGGTTAGGCATTATCGGTATGCCAATTCCAGATGAAATGATTGTTATGAGTGGTGGTTTCGTATCTTCAGTAGGTATATTAAGTGTTGTTCCTTCATTCGTATTAACATATTTAGGTGTTGTATCAGGGCTTTCTTTAGGATATATATTAGGGAAGGTATTTGGCACGAAGGTACTCCATAAATTGATGAAAAAGAAAAAAGCGAAGTATTTGATAAAATCACAAGAAATGGTTGATAAATACGGACAGTACGCGTTAGTTACAAGTTATTTCATACCAGTTGTAAGACATATCGTGCCGTATTTAGTTGGAATGAATAATATGTCATTTAAGACGTATGCTTTGTATTCTTATACGACAGGATTTGTTTGGACACTCGTTTATTTCGTACTAGGTTCTTTATTTGGACAACATATTGAAAGAATTGTAGCAGTTGCGATAGAGTATGGTATGTATTTTGGCGGAAGTATTGCATTGATTGTGAGTGTGTTTTATTTATACAGACAAAAAAGAAATACAGTGATGAGTAAATAAAGGAGGCGAAAGCCTCCTTTTATTATTAATATGGATTCATTTATTGAAGTGCGGATGCAAAGCCCTGTTACATTAAGAAAAAGTTAAGAAACCGTACGAGTTTTTATTAAGAAATGCTCTCTATACTTAGAAAGGTCTTATAGAAAAACATAATGAAAGGCGGAATATAGATGAAAAGATTTATTTTTGGATCATTACTGGTTATCGTCGCAGGAGCGGCATATTTATTAAAGGGGAATGCTGCAGTGGATTCCATGAATCCGTTTCTTAAATTAGAATATCGTTATGCGGTAATTGATAACGATGGAGAAGATTTAGGTGAAAATAAAGGCCGTGCATACACAGTGAACACATATGATAAGGATGGAAATAAAAAAGAGATAACAATTGATGGAGTGGATACACTGCAAAAAGGTTCCTACTGGCATGTAATTACGAGAGGAAAGTCTGTGCACGATAAAGTGCAAATAGAAGAAGAAATAATTCCTGATGGCGCGAAGGTGAAGTTAGGATTATAAGTATAGAACCGATTCTCAATAGGGGAATCGGTTTTGTTATTTTATGGTAACATGTAGAAGGGGGAGTGAGAGTTATGCTACTCATTGTTAGTCTTATATTGATTGGGATTATGTGCAGTATGAGAATAGTATCCTTACATATGATAGAACGAGAAAAGATAGAAGAGAGATATGTATATTGCCCAAAATGTGATGCGAGAATTAGAAAAGGGAATGCTGCGCCTTTTTGTTCAAAATGTAATTTAATATTTTAGAGAAGGTAAAAAGGCAACAACGAACATATTTCATTTCGTTGTTGCCTTTTTTTATGAAGAATAATAACAACTTTCTATGTTCCACTGATAATTTCTATAGTTACCTCCGCAAGAATAGTGGGTTTTTTTAAATAAAATCATTTTTAATAATTTTATTTTGGAGCTACAGACGTTGAAACATAAAATTGTTACTTATTAGTATCTATAACACTTTAAAGTGCGTACTTTTTATTGTGTTGTAGATAAGACATAATTACATACGTGAGAGGGAAATGAGTAGTGTAGAACTAAAAAGCATATACGTTATTTTTCATAACTATCGTGTTTTGATCGGTCATCCCTTTTCACATTATTTACATCCATTAATCATTTTTATATAAATTTTAGGAGGAGATTTTAAATGAAAGATTTATTAAAAGGTACACTTGGTTTTGGTACGGCACCACTAGGTAATATGTACCGTAATATTCCGGAAGAAGAAGCAATCGCAACAGTGGATGCCGCTTGGGATAATGGTGTTCGTTACTTTGATACAGCTCCACTTTATGGATCTGGTTTAGCAGAGATTCGTCTTGGTGAAGCACTATCGAAAAGAAATCGTGATGAGTACTTCTTAAGTACAAAAGTAGGTCGAATTATTTCAGATGAATTGGAAGATCCATCTACACGTGATTTAGGTGAAAAAGGCGGACTGTTCGAATTTGGTCGTAAAAATAAAATTATCAATGACTACAGTGCGGACGCAACTCTTCGTTCTATTGAAGACAGTTTAAAACGTTTAAAAACAGATCGTCTAGATTTTGTTTATATTCATGACGTAGCACAAGATTTTTATGGAGATGAGTGGATTTCACAATTTGAAATTGCTCGAACAGGAGCATTCCGTGCACTTACGCAATTACGTGATGAAGGTGTAATTAAAGGCTGGGGACTTGGAGTGAATAAAGTAGAATCAATTGAACTTATGCTGGACTTAGAAGAAGCAAAACCAAATGTATCTTTACTAGCTGGTCGCTATTCATTATTAGACCATGAGCGTGCATTAGAACGTGTAATGCCTGCAGCTGTAAAAAATAATATGGACATTGTTGTTGGTGGACCATATAGCTCAGGTGTTCTTGCTGGAGGAGCTCACTTCGAATACCAAAAAGCGTCACCAGAAATCATTGCAAAAGTTAATAAAATGAAAAACCTTGCAGATCGTCATGGAATCAGTATTAAAGCTGCTGCTTTACAATTTGCATTGGCTAATCCAGCAGTTGCTGCTGTTATTCCTGGTGCAAGTAAACCGGAACGAATTGCAGAAGACCAAGCTGCATTGAAAACAGTGATTCCGGCAGCATTCTGGGAAGAAATGCGCGAACAAAAATTGGTTGCAGCTAATGCACCACTACCAATCAACGTTAAATAAAAAGGAGAGTAATTAACATGGCAAACACTATTACATCTATTGAAATTCCAGCTTCACCTGAACAAGTATGGAAATTAATTGGAGGTTTTGATGCACTTCCAGATTGGTTACCGTATATTCCTAGCAGTAAAGTAACTGAAGGCGGACGTGTACGTCATTTAGCTAATCCTGATGGCGATGCGATTGTAGAACGTTTAGAAGCATTTAATGAGAAAGAGCGCTACTACACATATTCAATTATGCAAGCACCATTCCCTGTAACTAATTATTTATCTACAATCCGTGTTAAAGAAGGTAAAGATGCTAACACATCATTAGTTGAATGGTCTGGTAGCTTCACTCCTGTAGAGGTTACTGATGAAGAGGCAATTAATCTATTCCATGGAATTTATAAAGATGGTTTAGAGGCATTACAACAAGCATATTTAGCTTAACCAATTTATTAAACATTTGAAAGTCTGCAGTGTAACAACTGCAGGCTTTTTTATGATTAGTGCATTTCTTTTTAAGAAAATATCTCTATACTCAATGCTGTTACTTAAAGAGGACAGAAGCACATGCAGATCGTGAGCGTTACATCGTTCTTCGAAAACTAGGTGTCACGAAAAAAGAAATGAAAAAAGCAATCGCAAAACAAATGAGATTTATCTTCTTCATTCCTTTAGTAGTTGGTATATTACACACTTTATTTGCGCTAAAAGGATTAGCGACAGTGATTCCGTATGAAATTGCAGTTCCGTTACTAATTAGCATCGGTGTGTATAGTGTTATTTATATTGGTTATTATTACTTAACAGTTCGTTCTTATTTCAGGATTGTTAGTAAATGAAAATAAGGTATACAGTTTTTGAAAAAGCGAAAGAGAGCATAGTGAAAATTATGTTCTCTTTCGCTTTTTTTAGTTAAAATGAGGTGTAAATGAAGATGGTATTTAAATGGAGTGTTACATTTGGAAATTCTTATCATAGCAGGATGTCTATTAATTGGTATCACTTTAATCAGTTTCAGTATTTATCGATTTGTAAAAGAATTAAAAGAAAAAAATTCAAAGAGAGAGAAATGGAAAGTAGTAGCTGGAAATTTGATAGAGTTATTTAGTGATCCATTGCACGGAGCGCCATTCTATTTTTTAACTGGGGGTCTCTTTTTGGTAATCGGACTGTTATTTCTTTCTATGGGAATGGGCTGGCTTGAAATTGATTAAGGCGTATTAACAAAGATATTTCATAGTTGTATTGCGAAGAGGAGAGAGCAAATGCCGGTTATAAGAGATATACAATTGAGTTTTCTAAAAGTAAAAGAGCATACCAGAAACATAGAGGCATTACAGTTAACATCTACAAGCAACTACGATGAAGATATCTCTTTTGGTAAAGAGACGAGCTGTATTACTTCTTTATATTGTCGACATATGCCAAAGTTAAGAATGGAGTATGAGAAAGGGATTTTGATTCATTGTGTGGATGATATTTCATTAATCGATGAGTGGGAGAAGAAATATCGAATTTTCCCTGAATATATGAATGCTTTTGTGGAATATGGGAGTGTGAGGGATTTTCCATACTTATCAGATAGAGAGAAAAAAGAATTAGCCCTTCAAATCGTTCATGCGGAAATGAAGCGTTTAGCTGTGAAATATGATTGGGATATAGAAGAGTTAGAAAAAGTGAAGAATAAAATACTAGAATTGAATTATAGAAACGAGTTCGTATATATAAAAAAGAGTAGTCCGAATAAAAAATACGTATGCAGTATAACATGTCAGCATGAAGTGGCTTATGCTGACGTGTACTTAGAAATAAGAGAGTATAGAACGAGGCGGTTAATCAAAAAGGAAAAGCTTATCAAAGAAGATATGTATAAGATGTTTCATCATGTTAGTGAAGTGGCTTGGAAGTTAAACCATAAAGTACTGCTGATGAACGATAAAGGAAAAACTGTATGGATGTTAACCTTTTTAGAGAAAGATATCCCAGCTAATTTAGTTTGGAAGATTGAAAGAATAGATTGAAAATAGATGAGAAGTGGAGTGCATATGATGGAGACACAAATCGTTATTGGAGTACCTGGTTTATGGAAAGATAGAACAGAATTAATACAAGAAGTTGTGAGTAAAAGTAACTATATATTAGCGGGAAATGTTATGCACCATAAGGAGAAAGAGATTGGTTTTGAAATTGATATATATGAACAAGACCCTTCTTTGAGAGAGGCTTTCTTCTATGCAGGTGGTGAGCGTTTTGATGAAGAATTGCTTCAGGAGTTGGAGAAGCATACTTATACAGTGTATGTTATTGCAAAAGTTGACGATACAGAGAGATTACAAGAAGTAATTGATGTAGGAATGGAACTTTTAAATGCAGGTGGACTTGCTTTAAAAGTTGAAACAGCAGGTGTGGCTTATTCGAAAGAAGAATGGCAAGAGCTTGCAGAGAATAAGGAAATATTCCCGATGTATTCGCACCTTGTAACTTTAGTTGGAGATGAAGAGGACGGTTACTATTCATGTGGAATGCAAGCATTTAATCTACCAGACGTTGTTTTAGACGGAGGGATAGATCCGGAAGTAGCTGTAGATTTATTAAATGATTTTAACCTACATAATATATTGGAAAAACCTAATTTGAAAGATGGAGATACAATTAGTTTCACAGAAGATGCTCCAGTGTATCTTTTATCTCATTATATAGATAATCGTTATGAACAAGAGGATCCATTTTATAATCCGTGTGGGGTATGGAAGTTAGAGAGTGCTTCGGCAAAGAAATCTATCTTTCAAAAATTGGGGAGTGTGCTAAAAGGATGGAAAAATACATAAAAGAACAGAGGAGTATATGTGATAAATATAAAGCGGAGTATGTAGAATCTCCGAATGACTTGAAATTAGGAATAGCGCAAAATGTGAAAGATGGTATCGCTCCGATTAATGGGTTACGAATGCCTATAGAAAACGGAACGACAGGTTGGTACATTTGGGCTGGTGAAGAAATGGGGACAGAAGAAGATTTCTTTCTTCCTTTACACGTTCAACATATTGATGAATGGGCACCTGAAATAAAGAAGTATTTAGGGTTACCACCTGGTTGGAGATTTTTAATTGCTGGAGATGAAGAGGACGTGTGGTATGATCCGAATTTGTTTGATGAAGATTTAGAAGAGGATGCAGATGAATGGGAAGAAAATATGCTACAAGAGTATGGATGGTACATGCATAGCATATTAGCAGAAGATATTGATGGCATCCATGCTAATTATCATACGCATGGTCTAAGAGATAACTTTAATCATCAAGATTTACAAATAACATTAAATATGGATTCTGAAGTCGCGCATGATGTTTTTTGTTCCATAATAGAAGAAATAAAGAGCGGAAAAAAGTTTGAACAAGGGATTGAGTATACGAATATTATTGAAGGATATCCCATTATTATGAAGTCTTTCGCAGAGATGGATCGAGAAGTTTTGAGGGTTTTATTACCTGATGAAAGAGGGATTCTTCCTACGAGTCCAGAGTGTGATAAATGTTATAAGACTCAATTGGATGATATTGAGGAGAGTTGATAAAAAAGAGCTTGAAACTATTCAAGCTCTTTTTTTATGACTATTTATGTCCTAAAATATGCTCAATCTCATGCAAACTTAATTTACTTGCCTTAGCAATCGTTTCAAGTGGTATACCAAGATCATACATATTCTTAATCATTTGAAATTTCCCCTGTTGGACTCCTTCTTTTCGACCTTGTTCAATGCCTTGTTCAATGCCTTGTTCAATGCCTTGTTCAATGCCTTGTTCAATGCCTTGTTCAATGCCCTGTTCAATGCCTTTTTCAAGCCCTTTTTTAATTCCTTGTTCCATTCCTCTTTTTATTCCTTCTGTCTCTGCATGGGCGAATTTTGCTGCTTCATCCATTAAAACTTTCTCCCTTGCGTCATAGGCTTGCCGGAAAGAAGAATCTTGACTCATACGTTCCCATTTATTGATCGCTTTTTGTAAAATAGGATCTTGGTTCATAGCAATATCCTCCAATAGTTTAGTTAAGTGCTCATCCTCATTTGCTGAAAGCAATAAAAGCCAACGAACAAATGGATCTTTCCACGGATTTACTTTTTCTTCATGCCATTGTTCAGTTAACTTTGGAATTTCTATAATGTGGATTTCTATGTCGTCACTTAGGAGTTTTTTTTGTTGTGTATTCCATAATATGCTCGTTGTATGGAAGGCTGGGTGTTCCGAAAACATTACGAAGTTTAGTAAGTTTATGGTGATGGTTTTGTGAAGTGCACTGTAGGGCATCCCTTTTTGTAGTTGAGATGTGTATAGTCTTCCCCAATAATATAAACTGCGTTTAACCATATCGTGATTATTATTGAGTTGTATTTCTACATTGACTTTTGTTCCTGTGTCTAATGTCGCTGAAATGTCTAAAATAGATAACTTATCCTCTTCATATTCCCTGTGTAAATGTGGATCTTCTAGTTGTAGAGAAGCAATGGGCGACTCTAAAGACTCTTGTAACATAGCATTTAAAAATGCAATTAGAATATCTTCGCTACCATTCGTACCAAACAATTGTTTAAATGCAAAATCAATGCGTAAATTAACTAACTGTTGGTTGAACAAAGTTTGTCCTCTCCCTTATATGAAGGTGCTTCTTTCCTTCATTGTACATAAAAAGAACTAGAGTATGCAAACAAGCCATTCCTCTATTTTTTAGTAGTGTTATTAGAATGTCACAGGTAAGTATGGTTATGTTATACTCTAGTGAAATTAAAAAAATATTTTTGTTTATATCGAGGTGAAGATGATACATATGCAAAAAGATATTTTAAAACTATTAGATAAAAAGCAAAGTAACTATGAATTTCCTGCATTTGATAATGAATATATGGATATTTCGCAAGTGAAATTCTCTCTTTTCTTTAAAGATACTAAGGATTGGTTAATGGTGTTTCAACTTGTTGGTGTAGGTTCATTAGGTGTATGTAATGATATTCAAGTATATGGCGATAGAATTACTCATTCAATGGGTGATGATTGCATTTTACAATTAAATGATGGCGATTATGAGTTGTTTGATGATGAAGGTGAATTTATACCGAATATTTATAACGGCAGTTTAAAAGTACGTGAGCATCATTTTGAATATGAATTTACAGAAGAAGAGTATGTGGATAATGGAATAGAAGTACAAACGGCAGAGCATTATCCAACATACTTCATGCGTATGCTTGCTACTAATGAAGAAGTTAGAACATTATTATGGTGGAGTAAAGAAGAGATTTTAGAAGAGTTCGGTTTAGAAGGCGATTGGGAAGTAGCGTATGAAACGGAAGAATGGAAACATATTGAAGACGAAAAAGTAAGTGAAAATGAATTCTTCCAATCAGTAGCCGCTGCAATAGAGAAGAAAGATCCACGTATTATTGTGAAGAAGGATTTTAATACGCATTGGAGAAATTGGGTAGCGTTTGATTGTGACTGAAAAGGATAGGAGAAAGAATAATAAATGAAAAGAAGAAGAAAATCCGGAGAAAAAGTACAAATGCATCGTTTTGCACTACCTCTATGCTACGGAAGTGAAGCACCATATTATTATTACGAGGTAGCGCCCCATGAAAGAGAGGGACGCTTCCATTTAACATCAGAACTTCGCGTAATGGACGATGAACATTACTTTATTAGAGGTTGTTTAGAGATTCCTATCATTGATTACCACGAAAATTTCATATGGACTGTGTGGGTATCGCTTAGTAAAGAAAGTTATGATGAAGTATTAGAAAAGTGGGATGAGAGAGGCCGAGAAAATAGTGATCCTTATTTTGGGTGGTTATCTGTAGAAATACCAGTTTATCCAGAAACATTAAATTTAAAAACAAATGTACATATAAGAGAAGTTGGAATGGCACCGTATGTTGAATTAGAGCCAACCGACCATCCTTTAGCAATTGAACAAAGAAATGGAATTACTTTAGACAGAGTTAAAGAAATAGAGGAAATTATTCAACGACATAACTAGATTAGAAGAGAAAAAACGAGTGCTAGCACTCGTTTTTTTCTTTACACAACCGCAGGATTATAAATCATCGTAAAGTGTCCTGGTAATAATTCAATGTGACAAGGTGTATGAAGCGAACTTTCTCCATCTGTATCTACTTCTTTTTTTTCCTCTGTTTCGATATGAATGGATTTCGCTTTTACGTGGAAGATGTCATTTTCATTTGAGTCTTCAAATAATTTCTTTCCGATGTAATCTTTAAATGCTTGAATCCCTGTTGATTTGACTACGAAAATATCAAGTGTTCCGTCATCACATTTTACGTTCGGAATAAAGGATGGAATACCACCAAGATATTCACCATTTCCAACCATGACAAGGACAGCTTCGTCTTCATATACTTGTCCGTCATAAGTAATTTTTACCGGGAATGTTTCAGCATTTTTTACAGTTCGAATTGTACTTAAATAGTAACCGATTTTACCAAGCTTTGCTTTTTCTTCTGCATCGATATTGTTTGATACTTCAGATACGAGACCAATCCCCCAGAAGTTTAAGAAATGTTGTCCATTTGCTTTTGCAACGTCAACTGGTTTTATATGTTCTTTTGTAATAAGTTTTGCCGCTTCTGCAATGTTTTGCGGAACACCAAGTGTGCGAGAGAAGTCATTGCAAGTTCCACCTGGAATAATTGCAAGTGTAGGTCTAGTTTCGAGAGGTGCTAAGCCATTTGTGCATTCAAATACTGTTCCATCACCACCAAAGACGATAATTAAATCTACTTTACTAGCAAACTCTTGGCAATATTTTGTTGCATCACCTTGTTTTTTCGTATGAAGGATATGTAGATCAGGAAAAGCTGCGGCAAGAGGTGGTACGATTTTTGTTAAATTTGTATGTAAGTCACCTTGACCAGCTTTCGGATTTACGATGAGGAGTACTTTTTCAAATTTTGTCTTTGTCATTTTTATTCTCTCCCTTTGTCTTTTACGAATCGTGATAGAAAATAAACTTCCATCAGTAATTGATGGAAGCTTATTTTATTATATTACTCCGTTACAACTGAAGCGATAAATGGTAAGTTACGATATTTCTCAGCACAGTCGATACCGTAGCCAACGATAAATTCGTCTGGAATTTGGAAGCCAACATATTCAGCTTTTAAGTCCACTTTACGGCGTTCTGGTTTATCAAGTAATGTACAGAACTTGAGTGCCTTTGGTTTATGCATAAAGAAGTGGTCTTTTAAGAAATGAAGTGTTAAACCAGAATCGATAATATCTTCTACAACAATTACGTTTTTTCCAGTAATGTTTACGTCGATATCTTTTAGGAGTTTCACTTTTCCTGTCGTTTCTGTTTGATTTCCGTAACTAGATGCAGAAATGAAGTCAATTGTTACATCGTTTTTAATGTGACGAATTAAATCAGCAGCAAATACGAATGACCCTTTTAATACTGCGATAACTACGATTTCTTCTCCTTCAAAGTCACGTTCGATTTGAAGTGCTAATTCTTTCACTTTTGCTTGTAATTGTTCTTCAGAAATTAAAGTGTCTTTTATTTCAATATTCATTGTAATCCTCCTACAGTGTAAAACTTGCGAACATTTCGACTGTAAAGGATAGAATAGAAAAAGTCAAAGAAGATAGTAATTTTTTACAAAGACAACGACAAAATCATCTGATGATATGATATACTAAGCATATTAAGAAAACGCTTCCATAAAGGGTGAATATGATGAAGAAGAAACAGTACACAAGTGTAACATTTATAAAAGCATTACTTTTAACAATTGTTCTTGGCCTGTTGGCTTACGTAATTGATGTACCTGCGATTCGTATTTCATTAATTGGAATGACTTTAGTGTTAGGAGCAATTTCGCACGGTATGATGTCGCAGCTAAAAGAAGCTGGACTTGATGATATGAGAGATCATATAGATAACAAGTAAGAAACCTTCATTATATAGAGTGAAGGTTTTTTTGTTTCTTACAAAAATGTAAGGTAGTTGTAAGGCAAATCGATAGTTGCATAATAGCATTTTGGATAAAATATGGGTGTAAGGTAAAAGGCAAGCATATTTTAGGTAAATTAAGTTTTAGGCACTCTATATGTGAAAAAGGAGTAGGAGGGCATGGAGAAACGTTGGACGACCTTTTCTTTTTTAGCGACTAGTAACACCGTAATGCTAGATGGAAAAATGGATTTTTTGCACTTGTTTGATCGTGAAGATGATCATTCTTCTTCTAAATTTACAATGAAATGGAATAAATGGAGCGAAAGTTGTAGGTTTGAAGAAGAGGCCCCTAACGAAGAGCAAAAGATTATTTTAACAAACCCTATTAAAGCGTGGGTTGTTCAACGTCGTAAGTGTAACGTCAAAAATCACTTCAAGAAAACTGAGCCGAGACAATTAGTTATCGCTCCGGCCTGTTCTACTTCCAAATCACGCGAAAGTAACATGTAAATATTGAGACACACACCCGAAAAAACATCGTACATATTGCGATGTTTTTTTCTTTTTCTACAATGAAATCTTTAAATGAAATATATTTCATCTGCATCTTATATTTATATCTCTTGCTTATTCTAGTAATACATCCGATGCGAGTTGATGTGAATAAAATATAAGGAGAGAATGAAGATGAAAAAGAGACTATTACCAATTTGTGCAATGGCACTTTTAACAGTAGGATATTCTTCAGTAGCGAGTGCGGATACTGGAACAGTAACAAAGGAAGAAGAAGCGCAAGTACAACAAGATAAAGCTAAAAAAGAAGAAGCAATTAAGGAACAGCAAAAAAATGAAGTAGAGAAAAAACAAGCGGCACAAGTACAAGAAAAAAATGATATGGCTAAAAAAGAGGAAGCAATAAAAGCTGTGAAAAAGAGTGAAGAAGACAAAAAGAGAATAGCGCAAGAACAGTTAAAAAATGATATAGCAAAAAAAGAAGCAGCGATAAAAGTTGAGCAAAAGAATGAAGTAGCTAAAAAAGAAGAAGCAAAGCCAGTTGTACAAGGTGAAAAATTACCAAACACAGCATCAAATAATGTAGCAATGATGGGATTAAGTGCATGTCTTGTAGCGATAGGTACATTATTTGGTTTGAATCGTCGCAATAAGGTTAAAGTGTAAATAAAATATTTTCCTATAAAGAATGGGATAATTTCATATATTAAAAATGGTAGGTTACTCCTACCATTTTTTGCATGGAGGGATGAAGAATGAAGTTACTCAATTATATCGGTATCATATTGATGGCTATTGGGCTATTCATGGGATCCTATTACGCTGTGGAATGGTATAAAGGAAAAAGCTCTGCTCAAGAATTAACGAAAGAAGAAATAAAGAGCCTTAAAAATATACAAGATATTCAACTTTCTCATGAAACACCTGTAACTTCTCAAATACCTTCTTCTCAAACAGAACATAAAGAAGGTGAAAAGGTAGCGATGTTAAACATACCGAAAATAAAGAAGAAGTTTTCTATATATTGGGGAGCGGATGATGCGACTTTGAAAAAAGGAGTTGGTATGTTTGTTAGTGATTTAACGACAACCCCATCTGGAGGAGGACATACTGTACTGAGTGGACATCGAGATACTGTATTTACAGATTTAGGAGAGTTGAAAGAAAAGGATACTCTTGTTTTAGAGTATGATAATAAAACGTACACATATGAAATTCAAAAGACATGGATTACTCATGCGGATGATCGTACTGTTATTATAAAAAAAGAAGAACCGATATTAACACTGACAACTTGTTACCCATTTGATTATATAGGGGATGCACCAGATAGATATATTATCGAGGCGACGTTAACTGGCAGTTATTCAAAGTGAAATTATAGTTTCTGAAAACGGGAGGGGGATATATCAGTTATGTCAAAAAACATTTTAATTGTTGAAGATGAAGACATATTACGTGAAATATTAAAAGATTATTTTTTAAGTGAGCAATATGTAGTGTTTGAAGCGAGGGACGGGAAAGAGGCTTTAGTTGTATTTGAAGAAGAAGAGGTTGATTTAGTTATTTTAGATATTATGTTGCCAGAACTCGATGGATGGTCTGTTTGCCGAAGGATTCGAAAGACGTCCGAGGTGCCTATTATTATGCTAACGGCGCGCGTAGATGAAGACGATACGTTACTTGGTTTTGAACTTGGGGCAAATGACTATGTGACGAAGCCGTATAGTCCGCCAATTTTATTAGCAAGAGCGAAAAGGTTGTTAGAAAGCAGAAAAGTGACAAAGCAACTTTTAGAGAATGAAGATGATACATTATCGATCCACGATATTCACGTTCATTTTCCGTCGCGCACTGTTACGGTAAATCGAACTGATATTAATTTAACGCATACAGAATTTGAAATATTAGCGTATTTCATGAAAAATCAAGGAATCGTTTTAACGCGAGAACAACTCATTTCAAGAATTTGGGGATATGAATTTGCTGGTGATGATCGAACGGTTAATAGTCATATTCGTAATTTAAGAAATAAATTAGGAGAGAAAGCAAAGTACATTACAACTGTAGTACGCACAGGTTATAAATTTGAGGGCAATGTATGAGGAAAGGAATTGTACTAAAATTATTTACTCTTACAACAGCATTGTGCATGTTGATTTTAGCGACGATATTTATTGGACAAACGATATTTTTTAAACAATATTATGCGAATCGAAAAGTGGAAGATATTAAAGTGAATTTAAATTCCTTTGGGAAGAACTATTTAAATCATGCAGGAAATGCAGAAGAAATTCAGAAACTAGAGCAAGACTTTTTAAGAGAAAATAATACGTGGATTACGACATTAGATAAGAACGGGAATTTAAAACATGCAGATGATTTTTATTTTGAAGTAACGATAGATCGTAGGCAACAAAAGAGCTTTGGACAACAAATATTCAAAATTCCCTTAGGTAATCTCGTCAATATAGAGGAGATTGATAATAAATTATCAGAGCATTTTTTAGGGCAAGAAATTTATTTTTCTGGAGTGAGAAAAGAAGATAGTTTTATTCCATTCTCTTTTTCTTTATCTAAACAGAATTTAAGCGGATCTAATAAACCGCTAGAAAAAGCATTTAATGAGAAAATGAGAAAATTATATGAGGAGAAAAAGAAAGCAACCGGGGAACAAGTTGTTAAGGAGAAGAGGCCAGCCGTTCAGGAGCAAGCTGCCCAAGAACCAGATGTTTACATAGGAGGGCGTGTTACGAAAGTACAGTTTCCAGATGTAAAAGGCCCCGTAAATCCAATTTATAAAAACTCTTTATTTTTGGATAGTATAAAAGAATTTCAAACGGATGTATTACTAAAAGAGAGTAATCAAATAGAGTATTCAACAAAGACAATGGACCATGAAAAGAATGATATAAAATATAAATTATTAATGAAACCAATAAAAGAAAAAGATGGATCAGTAACATATATTTATGCGATGGCTTCTTTACAGCCCGTAGATGAAGCTGTACAAATGGTGCAAGATTATTACATCTATATCATTGCATTTGTAGTCGTTCTTATTTTTTTAGCTTCGTTTTATTATTCAAAACAAATTGCAAAACCGTTATTAAAAATAAATGATACGACGAAGAAAATAGCACAATTAGATTTTACAGAAAAAATACCGATTACTTCAAAAGATGAAATTGGAGATTTATCGAAAAATATTAATGTGCTATCAAATAAACTCCATTCGCATATTGGACAGTTAGAAGAAGATATTGAAAAGGAAAGAAAGTTAGAAAAGACGCGAAAAGAATTCATTTCTGGTGTTTCACATGAATTAAAAACACCGCTAAGTATTATGAAAAGCTGTATTTCTATTTTAAAAGACGGGGTAGCTGAACATAAAAAAGAGTATTATTTTCAGGCGATGGAGAGAGAAGTAGACAAAATGGATACGTTAATTTTGGATATGCTTGAGTTAGCTAAATTTGAATCTGGTACATATAAAATGAAAAAGGCTTCGTTTTATATTGATACAGTAATTGAAGACATATGTGAACATCTATCAGTGGAAATAGAGAAAAAAGAGCTTCGTGTTCATAAAAATATATGTTCATTTGAAGTGATTGCAAATCAAGGCCGGATTGAACAAGTCATCGTGAATTTCATTACGAATGCCATACGTTATACACCAAATAAAGAAGATATTATTATTTCTACAATAGATGAGAAGGATCGTATAAAAGTGTGCATTGAAAATAAAGGTACTCACATTGAAGAAGAACAATTAGATAAAATTTGGGATCGTTTTTATCGAGTGGATACAGCTCGTCAGCGTTCACAAGGTGGGACGGGGCTTGGGCTTGCCATTTCAAAGAATATTTTAGAACTACATGATGCTGAATATGGGGCAGGAAATACAGAAGATGGTGTGTTATTTTATTTCTATTTACCGAAAAAAGCGTAGAAAATATGATCTACGTTTTTTTAAATTATTTTCATATTATCTTTACCTAATCTTTATTTTTAATCAGTATAATTTGTTTAGAATATGAGGTTATGTAAGGAGTCGATGAACCGTGCATAGCAATTGGCTAAGTATAATGGTATTTATTTTCTTTTGCGCATTTATTGTATTTTTAATTAATATTACGATATGAAAAAAGAGCGCTCATTAAGCGCCCTTTTTTTGTGTATTCATTTGATAAGCACTGATGCTTTTGAATAAGCGTGGTGAAGTGATAAATAAAAATATAAGTAAAACGGTACATAGAATATAGGAACCAATCATTGTACTACCGTTAAATATTAAAGAATATAGGAAAGCCGACTGGCCTTTTGGTGCATATTGTCCCCAGAAAATGATACCAGCGATAAAGTGACAGAAGTAACGAGCTAGACTACCGATAAAAGTAGCGACGATAATGTATCCAATTACTTTCTTTCCTTGGTTTGGTTTTGATGAAGGTTTGTCTTTACGGCTACCTAAATTTGATTGCTCTTCGCTATTATTATTGGAAGTTAAAAGTGCTTTTTGAATTGGACGATAGAATAACCCAGCAAATCCAATGAATGCGAAAGCAACGAAGTATTCAATTAGTACTTGAATTGGTGTGACGATAATGGCATCGCCTACGACAATTTGTAATAATCCCCAAATTAAGCCTCCTAAGAAAGCCATTTTGAAGCCCCAGCGGTATGCGATAATAAAAATAGGAATCATAGCAAATGAAATGGAACCGCCTGTTGCTGATATTTTGATTGAAAGTGGTAAAATATCGATGACCAAGGCGAAGGCTGCAAGAATAGCAGATTCGATCATCGCTTGTAAATTGGTGTTACGCATGTTGTCTCCCCCTAAATCCAAGTTGTACAAAAAAGAATAGATATCATAGGAGGATACGAAATACGTAAATAAAAATGAGGTATGTATTTCGGACGTTTGCACAATCCCTGCGTTAGCATTAACTAACAGGTTCGAAGGGTCGGAACGAAGTGTTCCCTCTCAGCGGCATGGCTCCCCCAGTGATAACGAGATTCTTTATTTGCTATTGTTTATTGTAAGCGAAATGGATGAGAATGGCAAACAAATGCTGTATGACAATAATTGAAATAGAATTGTAGCGAAATGTTAATAAATATGAAGCAAAAGGGTATAGTACAAGAGAAATTGGGTGTGGTATAATTTTTTTGAAAATAATTATCATTCTCTTCTGAGGGGGAAGGTTATGAGCTTAGTAGATATTAAAATTGGAGAGAAAGTGTTAGTAAAAAGTATTCAGTCTTTAGATCAGCTATTAAAGCGTAGACTAGCTGCTTTCGGTCTTGCGGAAGGAAGCGAACTTCGCTTGAAACAGAAAGCGATGTTCAAAGGTCCTTGTACATTGGAGTGTCGTGGACAGTTAATTAGTATTCGTCATTGTGACGCGAAAATGATAAAGGTGGAATTAGCGTGAATAAGGTAGCTTTGCTAGGGAATCCGAATACAGGGAAGACATCATTATTTAATGCACTTACTGGTTCTTATGAATACGTAGGAAACTGGAGCGGTGTAACAGTAGAAAAAAAGGTTGGTAAATTAAAAGATAGACAAGGAACATTAATTGATTTACCAGGTGTGTATGATTTAAATCCAGTTTCACGTGATGAAGGTGTTGTAACAAACTTTCTATTAACAGAAGAATTTAATCATATGTTAAATATCGTAGATTCTTCGCAGTTTGAGAGAAATATGCATTTAACGTTGCAATTACTTGAATTTGGTAAGCCGGTCTCAATTGGTTTAAATATGGTTGATGTGGCGAAGCAAAGAGGAATTGTCATTGATGTAAAACGATTATCAGAACTATTAGGTGTAACAGTCGTTCCTGTCGTTGCAAGAAGTGGAAAAGGTTGTGAAGAACTACTTACGACTCTTAAAGAAAATGACAAAAAAGAGAAAAAGCCATTCCTTATTTCATATGGTGTACAAATGGATGAAGGAATTGGAGAAGTAATTGCTCTTTTAGAGACAGTGAATTACGAGCATCCGAGATGGTTAGCTCTTCAATTTTTAAGTAATAACGAAGTAGTAGAAAAAGAAATGAAAGCATTACCAATTTATAAGGAACTCATAGCCATTCGATCTCGCTTAGAAGGAAAACTTGATTGTACGTTAGAAGAGCACATTTACAAAACTCGTGAAGCGTATATTGAAAAGTTAAAAACAAATGTTATGAAGCATGAGAAAGAAGGAAAAATTCCTTTTTCAGAAAAAATTGATAGATTAATTACACATAAAATTTTAGGACTTCCAATCTTTTTAGCAGTTATGTTTTTTATTTTTCAGGTTACGTTTACGTGGATTGGTACACCTTTATCGGATATGTTAGATGAGTTTTTTGGTGGTCAGCTTACGGATTGGGTGACGGCTGGACTTACAAGTATTGGAGCTTCTGATTTTATTCAAGCACTCGTTACAGAAGGTATTATTGCCGGTGTTGGTGCTGTATTAGTATTCGTACCACAAATCTTTGCACTATTCTTTTTCATTTCATTATTAGAAGACTCAGGATATATGGCGCGAATTGCAGTTGTTATGGATAGAATTATGGAGTTTTTCGGCTTAAACGGAAAAGCTTTTATTCCGATGATTATCGGTTTTGGATGTAACGTTCCAGGTATTATGGCAGCGAGAACGATTGAACAGGAGAAAGAGCGCTTACTTACAATTTTAGTAACACCGTTTATGTCTTGTTCAGCACGATTACCTGTATATGCATTATTTGCGGGCGTATTCTTCCCGCATAGTCAGGCGACTGTTGTATTTTCTTTATATGTTGCAGGGATTGTTCTTGCGTTATTAGTTACAAAAATTATGTCTCTTACGATTTTAAAAGCGGAAAAATCTATTTTTGTTATTGAACTACCGCCTTATCGTGTGCCACAAGCGAAAACGTTATGGCTGAGCACGTGGGAGAAAGGAAAGGGATTTGTTCGTAAAGCTGGTACATTCATCTTTGGTGGTTCGGTTGTTATTTGGTTATTAAATTATGCAGGTCCATCAGGATTTGGCGTTGATATGGGAGATAGCTACTTAGCGATGATTGGTGGATTTATCGCACCATTATTTGCACCGCTCGGCTTTGGAACGTGGCAAGCTGCGGCATCCCTTTTAACAGGATTTTTAGCGAAAGAAGTTGTCGTTTCTACAATGGCAATTATTTATGCGGTTAAAGAAGATGTGCTTGGAAATGTAATGGGAGCACATTATACAGCATTATCAGCTTATGCATTTATGTTCTTTATTTTATTATATGTTCCGTGTTTAGCGACCGTAGCTGTTATTAAACGTGAAACAGGATCAGCGAAATGGACGATTTTCTCAGTCGTGTATCCACTCGTAGTTGCTTATGTATTAACGCTCATTATATACCAAGTTGGATCCCTACTCGGATTCTAGAAGGAGATGTATTGTGATGATGGTCAATATTATAATTGGAGCTATCATTTTTGGTTATGCAGCATATACGTTAGTTAATTTTGTAAAGAGAAGTAAAAAAGGAAAATGCGCGGCATGTTCTTTAAATAAGTCATGTCAGTCGCAAACTTGTAGCCCGGATATGGAGCAAATTGCTCATAATAAATAGAAAAAAGCTTTGCGAATTTCGCAAAGCTTTTTTGTTTTACTTTTTACTTTTTAATTTTTACAAGTTGAGAAGCTTCTACGCCTTTGTAACCAGGGAATTCTTTACTCGGGTCTTTATCAAATTTTAATACACCTACAGATTTTTCATCACCTTTTACATTGCTGTAAGTTGCGTCATCGACAATCGCATACATATCTGTATATGCACGTCCACTTCCGATAATTGTGTTGCCTTCATATTTTAATTTCGCTCCATCAAGTGTAGCATTTTCTACTTTCTCTTTTGCAAATAATACACCTTGTTCTGTTGTTACAGCTGGTAATTTATCAAGTGGCTTCGTGTTGTCTTTTTCATCAACTTTGCTAAGTAACTCTTTTTTCATTAGTTCTTCACCAGTTTTCTTATCCATTACAAGAACTTTTTTACCATCTAATGTTGTCATTTTCATTTTATAGAAGTCTTTTTCTTTCACTTCTTTTTTGTTTTTATCTGTAATTTGTTGAACTTGTTCTTCTGAGCCGTACAGTACAAAACCGTTCGCTTTCTCTCCTAATAAAGAACAACCTGATAATGCTCCGAATGAAATTGCTGCTGCTAATCCGATTCCTACTAATTTTTTCATGATGATTTCTCCTTTTATATGTTTTATAGTAAATACAATTTTTGTATTATTGCTTACAAGTGAAGAAGCTTGTTTGTTGCTTCTGGTATTAGTGTATAAGAAATATCGGAATGCAACTATCGAGTTAGCTTACAGTAACATTACACTTATGTAATTTAGTGAAATTGCACAAAAGTAAGTTAATTCCAAAGAGGGATAATGAGAATATATTAGAAATACAATATTGTATATAGAATGTCATATTATAATGGATGTATTTTGGAAATAACATGTAAGGACATATTAGTTTTGTTATAATAAACACATAGGCTGTAAAAATGAATATTCTTTACTGTAAAGGGAGATTTTTCAGTTTTCCAAGTAGTGAATTTGAAATATGAGGTATATCATAGGAGGAATTTAGATGTCTGTATTTAAACGATTAAGAGATTTAACAATGTCGAATGTATATTCATTAATTGAAAAAGCGGAAGATCCAGTTAAGATGACGGATCAATATTTACGCGATATGCAAGCGGATGTACAAGAAGCTGAGAAAAGTGTAGCAGCTCAAATCGCGCTTGAGAAGAAATTCAAAATATTATTTGAAGAGCAAGAAGCACTTGTGAAAAAACGTGAAGAGCAAGCTCATATGGCTGTTCAAGCTAATAACTTAGATCTTGCGCGTCGTGCATTAGAAGAAAAACAAAATGCAGAGCAAAAGATGAATGAGTATAAAGCAAGCTACGAGCAAAATAAAGCTGCTGCTGATAATCTGCGTCTTAAGCTAGAAGAAATGCGCAAGCAATTAACAGAGCTGAAAAATAAACGTGAAACACTTGTAGCACGTGTAAATGCAGCGAAAGCACAGAAGAATATTAATCAGGCGATGTCTGGATTTGATTCGAATTCAGCAAAAGCTGGTTTAAGCCGTATGGAAGAAAAAGCTCTTCAATTAGAGGCTGAAGCGGAAGCAAGCGGTGAAGTTTATAAGAAAGAAAAATCATTAGATGATGAATTCGCAAGCTTAAACAAAAATTCTGCTGTTGATGATGAATTAGCCCGTATTATGAAGCAGTATGAGAAATAATATAGAATAGAGACAAATGAACCGACATGTCTAAACAAATTCATGTCGGTTTTCTATTACCCCGCATTAACGGGTAGTAAGACTCCCACCTCTACTTTTTGTGAAAGCAGAGAGGTGGGGGGAGATCTACTGCCCGTAAATGCCCGATTGGTTCAACTAATAATCAGCGGGGAATGAACACCTCCCCACTGATTAAAGTTTCACTTTATATTTAGAGGAGGTTTTGCAATGACATGGATGAATGTAGTTGCCATGCTTGTATGGACTGGAGCGAGTGCAGTACTTTTATTTGCAATTATGTGGGTTGATTCGATTTTTACAAAATACAATGATTTAAAAGAAATCAAAAATGGAAATACAGCTGTAACAACTCGTTTTATTATGAAATTATTTGCACAAGGGTACATTTTATCTCAATCGATAACGAAAGCAAATGATTTATGGCAAGCACTTCTTGCATCAGCAGTTTCTTTCGTTATTTTATTAGTGGTAGAAATGTTTATCGAATTCGTATTAAAGAAAATGTCTGGTCTTGATTTAGAAGAAGGTACGAAAGAAGGTAGCGTTGCACATGCGATGTTAGCCGGATCATTACATATTGTTGGTGCACTTATTTTAGGTGCTTGTTTATAAAGAGAAAAGGAGGGGTAGATCATGAGTTTATTTAAACGAATTAAAAATATAATGAAAAGCCCAGAGCCACCGAAGCCGGAAAAGAGTCTTTTAACGTTAGCTCCTGGTGATATGATTGAAGTTTCATTAGTCATGTACGAATTAACTGGGAAAACGAGTATGCATTCTCGCAAGGAAATTGTTTTAACACTGCAAGACGGGAAAGACATTCGTTATTTAAAAATTGAAGATCGTGAAAATACGTATTACAAATTATATACACCAATTGATGGTCGCTTAGATTCAATTGAGGAAATTCCGACGACAATTGAAATGGATGATACTGAGTATCATATGGAAGAACAATATAACGGACGTGTTGTTGTGATGGGGAAAACACCATTCTCCGCTTCAGAGGAACAGTACGTATGGGAATTCCAATCAGATAATCGAAAATTATTGCGTATTGAATGGCAAAATGGTCGCACAATGATGTATGAGGGAGAAGCAATCATTCCTGCTGATGTACAAATTATAAGAGCAACGTAAGGGGGCCTAATCATGTCAAACCGATTGTTTACCATGATTAAATCGTTTGTGATCCCTATACTTGCTATCGTTACATTACTTGTTGTTGCTGGTTATGCCTTATCAGGTTGTCAAGGCGGGCAGACAAAGTCGATTCAAGACCGTTATCCACTTGAATCTGTTGCTAAGGAAGGTAAACAAGAATCTTACGTGTATAGGGCCGCCAATCGGTCAGTTCCTGAAGTCGCGAAGGAACTTATAGCCGAAAGGAAACCGAAACAAGCATCTAAAGAAGACGAAAATCAAATGTTTCTCGTTTATTCGGATAAAATGTATAACCTTCAAAAGGATAAAGAGAAACCATCTGATACGTTAATTGAAGTGAGTAATGAAGAATTTGTCCGTCAAAATTACCAACCGTCCTTCTTGCAAGGATATATTATGGGTAGCATATTAAACGATATATTCGGTTCAAGAAAATCATCGCCCGGTGATTATCGAGGATATAATGACAGACAAAATCATAAACCAGTTATTCCAGAGAGACCACCTACGAAAGAAGAAAAGAAAACCCCACCTCCAATTACGAAGGAAGGGAAAGGGTCTATCATTAAGCGAGGCGATAATGTAGATTCGAAACCATCAGTAGGTGATAAGGGAAGTATTACTGAAAAAGGAAATAATACGACGCCTCCACCTTCTACTGGAAGCAAAGGTAAAATTACAAAAACACCAGGCGGTTCAAGCGGATCAGATGTGAAGCCGAAATCATCTATTAAAACGCCGCCAAGAAATACATCACCCCCGAAAACGAGGGTTGGTGGTTCAGGGAAAATTACGAAGAGAAGATAGTAGAGAGACCGAAAAGTGTGAGTTGCTTTTTGGTCTTTTTTTGTGGGAATTAATTCCTTATAACTGGTACAATTGAAGTATAAGGAGGGGATAGTATGACTACGTATAAAAGATTTAGTGTAATTATGTTCCTTGTATTATTCCTCAGCTTGTTTATTAGCACGACAATGAAATTTCATTTTGTAGTAGGTATTCTATGGATACTGTGTACATGCACTTTATTTTTGTATATCCCGCTGCGTTTTCAACATGAAGTGACGGCTTTTCAAAAGTATGTAGCATGGATTAAACGTGGGAGTCGGTGGGGCGAGTAAAAATATATCTACTTACTGAAAAAAACTGACAAATATAGCAACTTAATAATAAAAAGAGGGTGTGCCAAAATTTGGCATACCCTCTTTTACATAACGATTAATGAATATCACGTTTCTTGAAATTACCGCCTTTTACTTCTGCTACGTCATAAACTGTAATAAAGGCGTGTGGATCGATTTCATTAATAAGTTCTTTCATTTTACTTTCTTCTAAACGGTTAATTACGCAAGAAATTTCTTTGAATTTCTCTCTTGAATAACCACCGTATACTTCGTTATATGTTGCACTTCGGCCTAAACGATCGCGAATTGTTTCTACCATTAATTCAGGCTCTTTTGTGATGATTTTAAATGCTTTCGAACCACTTAAACCAACTTCAACGATATGAATCACTTTCGAAGCGATAAAGTAAGCAATTGCCGAGAGGATAGCTCCTTGAAGACCGAATACTGTTGATACGAAAATAAATACGAACATATTTAAGAATAAAATAAGGTCACTCGTTCCAAATGGTAACTTACGAGAGAGCAATACAGCTAGCATATCGATTCCATCTAATGCGCCACCGTTACGTAATGCTAGTCCCATACCAAAACCGATGATAATACCACCAACAACTGTAACTAATAATGTATCGCCTTCAATAATAGCTGGTATTCCGTGCATGACAACGGTACCTATTGCTAATGAAGCAATTCCGATAATAGAATAAATCGCGAAGCTTTTACCAATTTGCTTATATCCTAACCAAACGAAAGGAATGTTAATAACTGCGATTAGAGCTCCTAATGGCAATCCAAATAATCTTGAACTAACGATACTTAAACCAGTCACACCACCGTCTGATACGTTATTTGGAATTAATACTGCTTCTAATCCGTACGCTGTGATAAATGCCCCAATAATAATCATCAAAGCTTTCGAAGCAATTTTTAGCTTATTGGGCTTGTTTTTGATAATTTTCTCCATATAATTTCCTCGTTTCAAACTAGTTTCTTGTTTGTTACATAATTCACACCTAAATTTTATTTTAACATTTAATTTGAAAAATTTCTCCTTTAATGGATGTATGCAGGGAATATTATGACCATATTATTATTTTAAATACAACTGTAGAAGAGTAGAGAGTGGTCATAATTTTAATATGAAAAAGTAGAATGAATAGTATGGATATATACATTTGGGGCACTAACCTTAGGGAGGGGATTCTGTGGGATACTGTACGAAATGTGGAAATGAAACGAACGAGGGCAATAAATTTTGCGGACAGTGCGGGGAGAGTCTTAGCTATAAAACGGTAGAGGGAAGTTTTCCAAATAGCAGTTCTAATAGTAGTATAGAAGTTTTTTCTTTAGTTGGTTTCATCACTGGATTAATATCTTGGTTTATAAACTTATGGGGGCTTATTGGTAGTGTAGCTATCGTATTTTCTATATTGGGTTTAAACAAAAAAGTGACAGGTACGAGTAAAACATTTGCTATTGTTGGATTAGTTTCTGGAATAATTAATGTGTTATATGCTGTTGCGTTACTTATTTAAATCTGATGAACTGAAAGATATAAAAAAGGCCCCCTTTGTATAAAGCGTTCAGGGGACCTTTTATTTAATAGCTATTAAGAAACAATAAAACTAAGGGCTGTTAGGAATAAAGCGAAACCTAAAATAGTTCCACATATTTTCATATGGCGCTTACGTCCCATTACGACAATCGCAACATATTCACGGATCATTGCGTTAGGCCAGTAATAAAAGGCTGTTTTTGATCCGATCCCTTGGCTGTTAAGACCAGCTTGTCTTGCATATATACCAGCGCGGAAAAGGTGAAAATTATTTGTGGTAAAAATACTTTTATATTTACCTTCAGGCTTTAAAGAATCCATAATTTCTTTAGAGAACAACATATTTTGATATGTGTTTACAGAGCGATTTTCTTGCACTGTATGTTCAATCGGAATGCCTTTTTCAACAGCGTAATTTTGCATTGCTTCTGCTTCAGGAAGTCCTTCATCTGGACCTTGACCGCCAGAGAAAATAATTGTTGGTGGTGTATTCACAGCAGCTTGTTTCCAATAAAAGTCGATAGCTTTATTAATTCGGCTTGCAAGTAAAGGTGGTACTTTATCATTAATTAAGCCGCTACCGAGAACGATAATGAAATCTTGATTACGTCTTGGTCTGTTGAATTGGTATAAAAAATATGCGCTTAAGAAGTTAGATAAATGCACAAAGAAATACATAGTTATAAGAGAGATAGCAGCAAAGATAAATTGAAAATGCTCTGAGAATAAATTTGCTGGATTTATGATAGGGAGCATTATAAAGAATAAAATCCCTAAAGCAGCAATTAAAGTTAAAGAGTTTGTGAAGCGTCTTCCTTCACGTTGCATTAAAATTTTTGCATTAAGAAAGAGTCCAAACATTAAAGCAACTATAGCAAAAGGAATCATTACAAGTAGTGCTAACATGGGGATGATAACGATGAAATGTAAATCGTTATTACCAGACTCAAATGAGGCTATAGCGCAAAATAATAGAAATGAACAGATAAAGGCATTAAATAAAAAGCCGTTTATTATTTTTCGCGGATCTTTTAAATAGGAGATAAGAAAAATAATAAATAATATAAGGGGAATAATTCCGAAATACATCATAAATATAGTACACCTCAATTTGTATAAGAATTTGACATACCTTTTATATTACATGATTTTATAAGTGAAAATGAAAGAAAAAGGATTTTGAATTTTCTCAATAAAATATATAGATACGTATGTTACAATATATTCAAAGCGATATATTAAAAGTAAAATGGTTGAAAAGGCACTCAGTAGAGTGCTTTTTCTTTTTGTATGCAATTGTGCATATTATATTTTTTTTCAAATGAAGAGGATTACAATATAAGTTGTAGACAGACTTTATAAAGCAGAATTTAATACAAACATTTCCCTCGACTTTTTGTATCTAACAATCGTATAACAATAAAGAATTCTGTTTTATAGTGTCTGTTTTGAAAGGTGTCTTTTTGAAGGCGCCTTTTTGTTATTAGTATAGATAGTTTTCACTGTTGGTATAGTGGAAACTATCTATACTAAACATTAGCAATCTTCCGTATAAATATTATCAATTTACTATATATTCCAGTGGTGTTAACCTACATATGAAAGGCTTTCTTTTTCAAAATATTACCCCTAATAAAATTTTGAAGAAGTCAACTGTCTCCAAACTTGTCTTTATGCTTAAGGAAAAAGCACTCAATTTGAGTGCTTTTTCTTATTGAAACATGCTATTTTTCTAGGCGATTTTCATAAAATAAAAGTAAAGAAATGAAAGTGGGTGACAAAATGCCGGCAGTTGTGGAAGGTGTTATTATTGAAAACTGTAATGGAACAATTAATGTAGGTGATAAATATAACGTACAGCCGATTGAAAAGACGAAAGCTTACAATGGATCGGGATCATCAAATACAGGAATGAAAGTACAAACGTTTAGCGGGATTAGTACGGCGGATGTAAGGGATAATGATGTGTATGATCAAGTTATTCAATCAACGTTATAATTTTAAAATGCAAAATTGCATAAAGTAACATGTTTGTTGTATGTTACACTTTAGCTGTGAGCTGTTAATGATTCTTCTGTATTATAGTTGTTAGATTGGAAATATAACATCTTATCCCGCATTAACGGACAGTAAGACTCCCACTTCAAGAGTCAGCTGTAGTAAAGAGGTTAAGAGGAAGATTAACTGCCCGTAAATGCCCGATTGGTTCAACTAATAATCCGTAGGGGTGCCCCCACGGATTAAAGTTTCACTTTATCGAAAATCATACATGAAAAAGACACTTCAACCGAAGCGTCTTTTTTTATTTTAATGATACCCTTTAGCAGAGTCTTTATGAATTTTATTTTTAAAGATACTGTAGCTCCAAAGCTGATATCCAATAACGATTGGTACCATGACCATTGCAACGAAGAACATAATTTTTAAGTTTAATTGACTACCGGCTGCGTTGTATAACGTTGTACTGTATGCGTCGTTAATACGAGATGGTAACATTCTTGGGAACATACCTGCAAAGCCAGTTGTCATAAACATTGCGATTGTTAGGCAAACGAATGTGAATGCAAGGCCAATTTTATGTTTGTACACCATAATAAGTGCGAGTACACTCATTAGCATTGCAAGTACTGGAAGAATGAATAGTACCGGATATTCCGTAAAGTTTTGGAATAAGTTTGTCCGATTAGCAGTTGCTACATAGAAGATAGCTAAAATAATAGCTGCTGCCATTGAAAACGGTCTTGCAATTTTATAAGCACGGTCGGATACTTCACCAGTCGTTTTAATCATGACCCAAAGGGCACCGGATACGACAAATATAGCAGTGAAGAACAACCCTCCTAAAATACCGTAATGGTTTAGTAAGCTAAGTAAATTTCCTTCATAGCCATTTTTTCCGATTTGTAGTCCGTAATACAAGTTAGCAAATGTAACACCGAATAAAAAGGCGATTAAGAAACTCCCAATTGTAAATGCCCATTTACAAGTTTTTTGCCAAATTGGTGAATCATCTTTATGCATGAACTCCAGTCCAGCGGCACGAGCAAACAGTGCAAGTAATACTAAGAATAACGGTGTATAGAGATAACTAAACATATTGGCATATGTGACTGGGAAGGCAGCAAATGTTGCACCACCAGCTGTAATTAACCATACTTCATTACCGCCCCAGAATGGGCCAATTGCTTCTTGTAATTGATTTCGTTCTTGTCGATCTTTCGTAACGAAAGGAAAAATCATTCCGTTACCAAGTGCATACCCGTCAAGAATGAAGTAAACTGTCCAAATCACGCCCCATAAACCAAACCAAATGATTGCAAGCATATCATGAGACATGAGCCACGCCTCCCTCAGTAGCAGGATCTTCTAATGCTGCAGGTCCTTTTTTCGCGAACTTCAGCATTAAGTATACGTCTGCGATTAAAAGTAAAGTGTAGAACAAAATTAAACTAATTAATGAGAACCAAATTTGCGGGACAGATATAGGTGATACAGATTCTGCGGTACGCATTAGTTTATATACTGTCCAAGGTTGACGACCTACTTCAGCGACAATCCAGCCAGCATTAATCGCAATGTATGGAAGTAAGACAGACCATATTGTAATTTTTAAATAACGTTTTGAGTTTTCTAGTTTTCCTTTTCGGTTTAAATAGAAGCCATACCAAGTTAATGCCATAAAGAACATACCAAGTGCAACCATTAAGCGGAAGCTATAATACACGAGGTTAACATTTGGACGTTCATCTTTCGGAATATCTTTTAAACCAACAATTTCGCCATCAAATGAGTTTGTATAGAAGAAGCTTCCGAGTTTTGGAATCGTAAGGAATTCAAAGTTTTTCTCATTTTTCACATCAGGAATTTGAACAATTGAGAAGCCTTGTCCTTTTCCAGTTTCCCAAACTGCTTCCATCGCAGCTCCTTTTGCGGGTTGATATTTAGCTGCTGATACACCAGATTGATGTCCCATAAACGGTGTAATTGTTGCGGCGAATAAGCCTAACATTAAACCAAACTTAAATGATTTTTTGAAGAATTCCACTTCATTTTTACGCAATAAGTGATAGGCACTAATTGCCATAACGAAGAAAGCACCTACGATATAACAACCAATGACAGTATGGAAGAACATGTTCCAAGCATATGGATTTGTAACGAGTGCCCAGAAATCATTTAATTCAGCGCGGCCATTACGTACTACATAGCCAACAGGGTTTTGCATAAAACCATTTGCTGTAATAATCCAAAGTGCGGAAATATTTGTTCCAAGTGCAACCATCCACATACAGAAGGCACGGAACTTTGGTGAAATTTTGTCTTTACCGAATAACCATATTCCCATGAAAGTAGATTCTAAGAAGAAGGCAACAAGTGCTTCAATTGCAAGAGGTGATCCAAAAATGTCTCCCATATATTTGGAGTACTCAGACCAGTTTGTTCCAAATTGGAATTCCATCGTAATCCCGGTTATAATCCCCATTACGAAGTTAATTGTAAATAATTTACCCCAGAAATTTGCCATTTTACGGTATGTTGGATTCAATGTGCGGGCGTATTGAGTTTCCATACATGCTACTAAAATGACAAGTCCGATTGTCAAAGGTACAAATAAAAAGTGATAAAAAATAGTAATTGCAAATTGAAAACGACTCAGTAACAGAACGTCGGACATAATGAATATTCACTCCTTTTTTACATTATCTACAATCAGTTTATAGTGAAAATACGTTTAAAATAGAGGGGACTTGTTACAAAGGTGTGTGTATATTTTGAAAGAATTATGTCGATTATCTGAAAACATCCTATTTTTACTATAAAGCAATATCCTTTTTGAGTTTTTTAAATTTTGGTACACTATATAAGTAATGTAAATGAGAGAAAAGAGGGTTTTTTATTATGAAGTCATTAGAAGAGATTTTACAATACAATGAAAAATTCGTTGAAGAGAAAAAATACGAAGAGTATGAAACAGGAAAATTCCCGAATAAAAAAATGGTAATTATCTCTTGTATGGATACTCGTCTTGTTGAATTATTACCAAAAGCAATGAATATGCGTAACGGTGATGTGAAAATTATTAAAGTAGCAGGAGCTGTTATCTCACATCCATTCGGAAGTATTATGCGTAGTATTTTAGTTGCTGTATATGAACTTGGTGCTGATGAAGTTTGTGTAGTTGGTCACCACGATTGCGGTATGGCAAAAATTCAGGCAAGCAGTACAATTGAGAAGATGAAAGAGCGCGGTATAACAAATGAGAAATTAGATACACTCCGTTATTCTGGAATCGATTTAGAAAGATTCCTACAAGGATTCTCTAGTGTAGAAGAAAGTGTAGAACATAGCGTATCGATACTTCGCAACCATCCATTACTTCCAGAAGAAGTACCTGTTCATGGTCTTGTTATAGATCCTGATACAGGAAAATTAGATTTAGTTGTGAATGGTTACGACAATTAAGAATTTACTTTGTCATCCTTTTTATCTGGGACAGGATCAAATCCTCCCGGGTGGAAAGGGTGACATTTTAATATACGCTTACAAGTAAGCCAAAAGCCTTTGAGTGCACCATGTTTTTGAAACGCTTCTAATCCGTAATGAGAACAAGTCGGATAAAAGCGGCAAGTTGGTGGTGTCATCGGAGAAATGAACTTTTGATAAAAGCGTATAATCCCAATAAAAATCTGTTTCATAATGGTCTCCTTTTCAGCATAGTCTTAAAGTATTATAGCACGACTGTACATAATACTTTACTAATGTGCATTTCCGTTATATCATATTGGATATAACGGAATTAAATTAAAAGCGGGAGAGATGTTGTATGCCATCAGTAGAAAGCTTTGAATTAGATCATACGATTGTAAAGGCACCTTATGTAAGACATTGCGGAGTTCACAATGTAGGTAGTGACGGTATTGTAAATAAATTTGATATTCGTTTCTGCCAACCGAATAAACAAGCAATGAAACCAGATGTTATTCATACGTTAGAGCATTTATTAGCATTTAATTTACGTAAATATATTGATCGTTATCCGCATTTTGATATTATCGATATTTCACCGATGGGCTGCCAAACAGGATATTATCTTGTAGTAAGCGGAACACCGACAGTACGAGAAATCATTGATTTATTAGAATTAACATTAAAAGATGCGGTTCAAATTACAGAAATTCCAGCTGCAAATGAAACGCAATGTGGTCAAGCGAAGCTTCACGACTTAGAAGGAGCACAACGCTTAATGAACTTCTGGTTAAGCCAAGATAAAGATGAACTTGAGAAAGTGTTTGGATAAAATAAAAAACTGCCTGTGAAAGGGCAGTTTTTTTATTGTATTAAGAGCGAACATGTTCTTTTTTTATGAAAGTATACTAGACACTCCAATATATAAAACAAAGGCAGAACAGAGAAAATAAACAAATGCTTTCGTTTTTTGCTGCTCTTTTATTTCATCGATTCCAAAAAGGATACACATAATACTTAAAAGGATAAACACGTAAGGTAAAAGAATAGTGAAGTTTGCAAAGAAGCTAAATAGGGCGAGAGAAAGAGCGATAGTGGCGATTATAATTTGAATGTTTTTTAACATGGAATCCCCCTTAAGTAGAAAGAAATAGTTACTGAGAGAAAATAGTTCTACATGCTAAATTGGTCGGAAATTCATTTTACATATAGCGAAAGTAATACGATATTAAAACGAATAATATAAGACCAGAAACGAAAAAATACGGGATACTCATTGATTTTCGGCCAGATTTCAATTCATTAATTCCTAGAAGAATAAAGGAGCAACTGAGAATAAATTGTACGTATGGGAGAAGTGAAAAATTATCGGTAACATGGATATAAGTATTTAGAGTGAGTAAGAGAAGCATGAGAAATGCTAAAAAACTCCGTAATATAGTTAGAGTTAGCATTGTATAGCCTCCTTTAGACCATTTATCGGAATATTTCTGTGAAACCAATAAATAAAGCAGCGGCACCTGCTAGTAGAGCGAGCACACTACCTCCTGTTTGCCGTTTTAATATTTCCTCTAAACTTATGGTGAGGGCCATAACTCCTAAAGAGATAAACATATACGGCATTATTTCTCTATTACTAGTAAAAAATCCATAGATTGCTATACATAAAGCAATAAGTGATAAAGTAATCCGTACTCCTTTTATCATAAAAGACCTCCTCTATTTTATGTAGGTAATGATGAGAACAATCCAACTGAATGCTCCAGCAGCGATACAAATAACCCCAGTTCCGGACTCCTTTTTCTTTATTTGTTCAAATGCGATGAGAAACATTAAAGCCCCTAATAGAAATTGTGAAAGAGGTAAAAAATTATTTTGACCTGTATATAATCCAATTGCCGACATAACGATCACAGTGAGTGCTACTATGATGCGAAGTATACGAAGCATATTAGGAATTCTCCTTATTCTTTTTTGTATAAGGATTATCTTCTAGTTTATCGACCGAATGTTTATAAGCGTAGCCTTTATTAATTGTCATGATGGAGAGTACAAGGATGATTAGGACGATGATAATACCGATAATTAATATTTTGAACATAAAACCCCTCCTTTTCTTTATTTTACATAATTTTGTAATTGATGAAAACAATAGAAAATAAAAGGATGAAAGAAGGGTGTTACATGGAGACGAAAAAAACATATTATATATCAATAGGAAATGGTCAAATTTCACAAGTGAAGACGGCGGATACGTATAATTTTGAGATTTCCGCAAATGATGAGGAAATTACGGAATTAAGAGAGCACTTTGATCAAGCATATGTAGAAGATTTAGGGTCATTTGTACGCTCCCACGTTCCATTCGTTGAGTATCATCACGATTCAAATAATGACCGATATGATGAACAACTACAAAAAGCATATAAAATGATTTACGATTTAGGAAATCATGAGACGAAAGAATTAGTCGCGCAAATGGGAATAATCAATGGATTGTAATTGGATAATATTATGCAGAAAAGCGAGAATATGCTACAATTTGTGGTAGGAAAAACTTGTAACCATCAATAGGGGAGTAATGGCATGTACAAATTTAAAGATTATTACCACAACACTGTACAATTATCGTTTGAACGTTATCCATTTTCTCCTGAGCCAAAGCATGTTTGGGTTGTATGCCGGTACGGGGATCAATGGTTATTAACGCATCATTTACGTCGCGGTCTTGAATTTCCAGGTGGTAAAGTAGAACTAGGGGAAACACCGGAAGAAGCGGCAGTTCGAGAGGTTCATGAAGAAACCGGCGGCATAGTTTCTGATTTAACTTACTTAGGACAATATAAAGTATCTGGAAAAGACAAAATAATCATTAAAAACATTTATTTTGCAACAATTAGTGCGGTAGAAGAACATACGCATTACGAAGAAACGAAAGGGTCTGTTTTATTAAAAGACATTCCTGACAACATTAAAACGAATAGAAAATTTAGCTTTATAATGCGCGACGATGTATTGGCGCGTACGATGAAACATATAGAAGAAATCGGCTGTTTTACGAAGTAAAGTGGCCGGTTTCTTTTTTTGTATGTAAGAATAAATGTAAATATATCTTTATATTATTTTGGGTATATTATACAATTTTGTGAAGATATATTTGCATTTTAGGAGGGGAAAGATGGAGAATAGAAAAGAAACGACTGTTGCTGTGTCTATGGTTAAATTAAATGTCTATGCATTTCTTATAATATTTGTTTTGGCATTTGGAATTAGTTTTTTACATGCACTTCTTTCAGGCGGGGTTCAAGTTGAAATTACGTTACCAACTGTGTTTCTTTTTATTAGCGCAATGATTGTTCTCGTTTGTATTCATGAGGCAATACATTTAATTGGCTTTCGCTATATCGGAGGTGTTCCGTGGAGTGAACTAAAATGGGGCGTTAATTGGAAATTAGGTGTTGCATATGCTCATTCTAAACAGGCGGTTACAGTAAAGCAAATGAAGAAAGTGTTAATGCTTCCGTTTTTACCAACTGGAATTTTGCCAATTGTATTGGGATTAGCTATGAATCTGGAGCCACTCTCATTTTTAGGAATTCTACTAACAGCAGGTTGTATCGGCGACATTGCCTTATATCAAAAAGTTTCAAAATTTCCAGATGATGCGCAAGTGATAGATCATCCGAGTAAACCGCAGTTTACAGTATATGAATAATAAGAGGAGGCGTTTTTGAACAACTGCCTCCTCTTATTATTTTTTGTCGGTGAATCAATATATTGTGAAAATTGTTGATATAATTTAATTACTATTATTGTGTTTTTATCTCCACCTCTAAAAACGAAAGCACCTCCAACAAATCATCTACGATACGTGAATGCTTAAAATCACCCCAAAACGAATCTTTTTTCCAAACACCAAGAATTCCTACTTGTTCAGAACCAAGCACATCGTTTTCTGGATGATCTCCAACATAAAGACATTCTTCTGCCTTAACATCTAGTTTTTGCAAAGCACGTTCGAAAATTTCAGGGTGAGGTTTTTTAATTCCTTCAGCTTCTGAAACGAGAATGGTGTTTGTATACGTATGTATATGTAGTGCTCGAAGGTTGCTCATCTGAAATTCAGTAAAACCATTTGTGATAATACCAATTTTAATGTTTCGCTGTTTTAACTGTTGAAGTAGTTCATGCGTGTTTTTGAAAGGAATACAATGATGTTGGAAGTTTGTAATATAGTCGTGTAGCAGTTGCTCTTGCGTTAAAGTAGTAATGTTGTATTCGGAAAGGAGAGTAGCATATACTTTATCCTTCCACGTATAGCCATTATTATCGAGTTCAAGAAATTGAGAACAATACTCTGATTTCTCTATACTCATCAAATGTGAGGAGAAGCGATTATATTGCTCACAAATAAATTGTTCTAAAGATTGGCGCCGATCTAATAGTGTTCCATCTAAGTCGAATAAGATTGCACGAATCATGAGAAGCCTCCTTGCAGTTTTTATAATTAATTATCGCATATTCGTAAAAAAATGATTATGATATTTTGTAGAATGGAATAATGGGGGATTGTATGAAGAAACTGTATGGCAAGTTAGTGTGTTGTATTATAGCAAGCAGTTTAGTTGCAGGATGCGATAGTGCTATCGAGGTTACGAAAGAAAAAGAAATTTGTAAAATAGAAGAAGTTTGCACGCAAATAGGAGATAAAAGATTACAAAAAGTATATAAAAAGATAGAGGGACTTTCAGAACTTGAAAAAGTAGAGGATTATGACATAGAAGAGTATGAAAGTATGAATATGAAAGAGGCGGAACAGAAAAAAGAAGAGGATGACAATTACTTTTTTTTAGCTTCTTATTATATCGATGATGATGAAATTGTAGATCCTTATTTTGAAAAATTGGATCGTAAGAGATTGAATAAAGTTTTTGCAGATGACGAAGTAGCAAAAGATGATTTGTTAAGTCAGCGACAAGATAGAGAGTATCATGAAACCTTATGGGACATGTATCGCACTCTCGTCCCAGTGAAATATCGTGAGAATATAACAGGATTTGGTCTAATAACAGATGGTTATGATGGCGTTGTTGCCCATGTCATGCCAAGTATGGATGACCCGAGAGATTGGGTGCTTAGTTTAGATGTGCTTGATTCTGGGGTGAATATAGATGAAGTGATGAAAACATTAATTCATGAAACGGCTCACGTATTAACGATTGGACATAAACAAGTACCAGTGGATAGAAAGTATTTAGAGGCGTTTGATGAAGAGAAAGACATTTCATCATATCGAAATAAATGTAAAACGGTGTTCGTGAAAAATGGATGTGTGAGAAAAAGTTCGTATATTAACCAATTTTATAATGAATTTTGGAAACCAATTGAGCAAGAGTGGACAGAAAAGAAAGTAGAAGAAAGTGAAGAGGCACAAATTGAATTTTATAAAGAAAAGCATGATGATTTTGTATCACTATATGGAACAACAAATGTAACGGAAGATATCGCAGATACATTTACAGCGTTCATTTTACAAGATTCAAAAAAGGTGAAAGAAGGTACAGAGTTAAAATATAAGAAAATTGCTTTCTTCTATCAGTTTCCTGAGCTTGTAAAAATGAGAGCGGAAGTGCTGTCGGGATTATATGATGTTTCAAAAACGATAGAACAACAAAGTGGAGACTAATGTGAGTTATGCTTTCGATATAGTTTCGTTAAAGAAAAGCGTGAAGAATTTTTAATTCTTTGCGTTTTTTCTTATGTTGATAAAATTGAAAATTCTGTATTTTTATTAAAAAGAAGAAGGAACTGGAGGCACAAAAGAGAATTAGTATAAAAATGTCACAATTTAGACACAATTATAATGCGCGTGTTGTAGGGACTATAAGTTTACTCTCGAGGAGGTAATGAAACGTATGAAAACGATTCTTGCTGTTGCTGGTCTCATTTGGGTAATGTCTCACGGTTTTCCGATTTTTGAAGGGGAGCAAATTCGTAGTGCTTTGAATGAAAAGTTTAATGATTATCATGTGATAGATCGAAAAGATAATGTCGTTACAGTACGTGTGAAAGACTGTTTCCATACAGTTACGGTTGCGGATGGAAACATTACAAATGAAACGAAAATGTGTGATAAAAGGTAAAAGAAAGAAGCTGACTATAGCGCACTGTTTTGAGTCAGCTTCTTTTTCTTTTTCCAATTAGAATTTTTTCAAATGCCTCAACAAATACATACATAAGAGTTGCAAGAACACATGTGAGTAGTACGCTAAGTAAGACGAGTGTGAAGTTAAAGACTTGGAATCCGTAGCTAATTAAGTAGCCAAGTCCTTGTTTGGAAACGAGAAGTTCTCCGAAAATAACACCGACCCAGGATAAACCAACGTTTACTTTTAACGTTGAGATAATTGCTGGAAAAGATGCAGGGAGAACGACTTGCTTATAACATTGCCATTTATTTGCACCAAATGTGTCCATCACTTTTATATAGTTAGAATCGACTTCTTGAAATGCACTGTAAATAACGAGAATGGTAATGATGATGGAAATGATTACTCCCATTGCGATAGAAGATGAAATGTTTGGACCGAAAATAACGATGATGATTGGACCGAGTGCAACTTTTGGCATTGCATTTAGGACGACGAGATAAGGATCAAGTACGCGGGCTAGAAGTGGCATCCACCAAAGGAACGTGGCAATAATAGCACCAAGTACTGTTCCGAGAATGAAGCCTACTCCTGTTTCCAGTAATGTCGTCCATATGTGGACCCAAAGTGAACCGTCGATCCATTTCGTTAAGAAGAGATCCCAAATACTCGAAGGAGAGCTAAAGAGTAAAGGATCAATCCATTCTTTTTTACTAGCTATTTCCCATAGTGCAAAGAAAAGAATAAGTAGTAAAAGTTGTAGCGAGCGAGCAATCCAAGCGCGTCTGCGTTCGTTCTTTCGAAATTGTTCATGTAGTTGTTTTATATTATCCAAGTCGTTCCAGCTCCTTCCATATATCTTGAAAGAGGGCTGGGAAATCGTAGTGATGGCGTGCTTCTAACGGTGATAAAGAACGGATACTTTCCGGGACGATAAAGGTTTTTGCGATTTTTCCGGGATTCGCTTGCAGTAAATAAATACGATCACTCATCGCAATCGCTTCTTCAATATCGTGAGTAACAAGTAGTGATGTTTTCTTATATTTATTTAGTAAGTTGAAAACGAGTTCTTCTAGTTTTAACTTCGTTTGATAATCGAGTGCGGAGAATGGTTCATCTAGTAATAAAATTTTCGGATCAGTCGCTAATGTTCGAACGAGAGCGGCACGTTGACGCATACCGCCGGATAGTTCACGAGGATATTGTTCTTCTACACCATGCAGACCGACTTGTTTTAAAAGGTTTAAAGTATGTTCTTTCATCTGCTCATCATAAATCTTTCTAATATGAAGTCCGAGCATAATATTTTCTTCAATCGTTTTCCAAGGGAATAAGTAATCTTGTTGCAACATATATCCCATAGATGATGTTTTCGTTGTAATCGGTTCACCATCTAAAAAGACGATACCGTCAATTGGATCAAGTAGCCCAGCAATGATTGAGAGGAGCGTTGTTTTACCGCAACCACTTGGACCGAGTATAGAAATAAATTCGCCTTCTTCCACTTGTAAGCTCATATCTTCGAGAATAAGTTTGGCATTCTCTTTTGCAAAAAAACAGTGAGAAACGTTACGTATTTGTAAAAAACTCATACCCTTCGCCTCTATTTCTTAATAACGCTTTCGGCAATTTTTGTATTGACGAGCGCTTCATGTGGGACTTCTTTTTGTAATTCGCCAGCGTCTTTCATAATAGTTTGGAGCTGTTTCCATTCTTCCGCATCTAATAGTGGATTTGTTGCATAAGAATGTTGCTTTTTGTACCGTTCAATTACTTTTACTGTTATGTCTTTTGAAGTGTCTTTAAATAGCGGGGAAACGGCATCAGCAATTTCTTCTGGACTATGTGTATCAACCCATTGTTGTGCTTTATAGAGCGCACGTGTGAACTTTTCAGCAGCAGCTTTATCTTTCTTTAAGAAACTTTCTTTTGCCATGAACGTTGTATAAGGAACAGTACCAGATTCATTTCCGAATGAAGCGACGATATAACCTTTACCTTCTTTCTCAAGTATACTTGCAGTCGGTTCAAAGAGCTGTACAAACTCTCCAGTACCAGATGCGAAGGCATTTGCAATATTAGCAAACTCGATATTTTGAATTAAGTTTGTATCTTTATGAGGATCAATGCCGTTTTTCTTTAAAACATATTCCCCCACCATTTGCGGCATGCCGCCTTTACGCTGTCCTAAAAACGTAACACCTTTTACATCATTCCAATTAAAAGAGTCTAGTTTTTTACGTGAAACTAAAAATGTCCCATCTGTTTGTGTAAGCTGTGCGAAGTTAATGACAGGGTCTTTCGCTCCTTGTTGATGAACGTAAATAGACGTTTCAGAACCGACGAGAGCAATATCAATTCCGCCAGATAATAGGGCGGTCATCGTTTTATCGCCACCAGCTGTTGTTTGTAGGTCAATATTTAGTCCTTCATCTTTAAAAAATCCTTTTTCAATCCCAACATATAATGGGGCATAGAAGAGAGAATGGGTAACTTCGCCGACGCGAATGTTTTGAGTTTGTTCTTTAGTACCTTCTTTTTTACTACTACAAGCAGCAAAAGTAAAAACAGCTAGTAACATGATGCAAAAAATCGCGATTAATTTTTTCACTATATAACACCTCCTAGAAGTCACTCTACAAGCATGATATGTAGGTAAGTGCCCATATGTGAGTGTAGATAGCAGGAATTTTTTGGGTGGTAAAGAAGTACAAATATAAGGGGTGATAAAATGGAGTACGAATACGATAATAGCGTACATTTACATCTTGATTATTTCGGGACAGAATGTGATATGGAATCGATTGCTTATAAGAGGAAGAATGAAGACGTATGGGATGTGTATTTTAATTTTGGAGTATACGGTATTCAGAAAGACGATGTAGAGTTAGGGAGATTTATGGACGAATATGCTGGTCATTACGTTTTTTCTGTACATGCTCGCGATCTTAGCTGGGAATTTGGAAGTGCCCAGTTTGAAGAGTGGGTTTTGAAAAATCGGATAGTAGAAAAAACGCTACAAAAATAGGAGGAATTTTGTGATTGGATTTCTCATCTTATTATTTATTTTTGTGGCCGGATTTTTTATCATGCAAATGCTTATTTACCGATTTGCAAAGAAAAACATCCATAAATATACAAAAATAAAATGGTTTCATATGTGGCTACATATGAATATGAAAAAAGGTCCGAGATTAGATTTTTTTGATTTTGTAATTATAGTACTCGTATGTATCGTATGGAAAATATGGCTGCTTCCTTTTATATAATACACATGCTAATCATTTTCTCTTTTATCATAAAATAACGAAAAGAACCTGTCTTGTGGCAGGTTCTTTTCGTTATAGTAATAGTTGTTAAAAATGAGCAACGCCTTTTTATTAATTTTTTCGTATTTTCATGTGAAATCTTTAATAGCATTAAGGATTTCTAAAAAGTAGTTATTATATCATAAAGTGGAATGCTGAAATTAACCTTTTCAAGAATGAATAATTTGTATACCACAATTTAACTATTGATTAAGGAAGTATTAAGGAAATATATTTATAGTAGAAGCAAGTTTGCAGACGAAATATAGGATATATGTTATTTTAATACAAATAGTTTTTTCGATGCGGGGTGAAATTAATACATAGAAACGAGGGAATGAATTGAAATATGGTTCTACACTTTTTCATCTTCCAAAAAGAAATATATTAATTTCTAGCATTATAAGTAGTATGGTGACATTATTAGTAATAACTATGCTGTTTATGATTTTAAAGGTTTTTAATTTAGACATGATGAAAGATCATTTAAATCAAAAGCTTGTTTTAAGTGTTATGATGATTTTCATATGGGGCATAACATTTTATATTACGCATTTCAATAAAAAAGAGATGTCTATATGTAAGGCATCCCTGAGAGTGCATTTTATATTATTTTTGCTAGCTCATACAGTAGCATTATTTTATATTGTCATGCAAGTTAATATGAGTTTCATAGAGACAATGAATTGGATTTACATTTATAATATGCAGTTTATATTAAGTGTTGTAGTAATTTATGCAATATATATTCTTGTATATAATTTAATAGGTAAGGTTTTTCTAAGTATGGTTTTAACGAGCTGTACGTTAGTCATTTTAGGTATTGTGAATTATTTGAAGCTTATTTTCAGGGGTGATCCGTTATATCCTTCTGATTTCACACAAATTACGCATATGCAATCTGTTATACCGATGGTGATGGACTATTTTAGCTGGAGTTATATTTTTGTCATTATCTTAAGTATCGTAGCTTGTATTGTTGCAGGGATATATATGAGAAGATATATTCAAAATGTAAAGATTCATCTAGGAATAAGAGCTTTATTAGTAGTAGGATCTATTTTTGTTCTATATGCGTACGGTAATTTTGCGAATACATTTATGAATAAAGTATTTCAAAAGTCAGGTGTAGATTTTGTTTTGTGGAATCAAAATGAGAACTATGCTTCAAATGGTTTTGTACTAGGGTTTATTAGCAATTTAGATACAACAGTTATGGAAAAACCAAAAAATTATTCTAAAGAAAATATGCTTCAAATAGCAAACGATATAAAAAAACAATATAGTGGAAATATAGGGAACGAAAAGAAAAAAGAGAAACCGAATATTATTTTTGTAATGAGTGAATCGTTTTGGGATCCGACGAAAGTAACCAACCTTTCATTTAGTGAAGATCCTGTACCAAATTTACATCATTATATAGAAAACTTTCCTGGTGGACAAACTATTTCTCCTACATTTGGGGGAAATACAGCGAACGTTGAATTTGAGGCATTAACGAGCTATTCAATGAGTTTGTTAAAGCCAGGTTCTATACCATATCAGCAGGTTATTACAAATAAGAAAGAAATTCCATCAATCCCTACGGCGTTGAAAAAAGAAGGTTATTACACAAGTGCAATTCATTCATTTGGTCGCACATTTTTTAAACGTGATGATGTATATAAGGTGTTAGGATTTGATAAGTTTAATGCAGATGACACGATGGAAAATGTGGATATTGATGGAGATTATATTAGTGATTTAGCGATGAGTAAAGAGATAATTGCTGAGTTAGAGAAACAAAAACAACCTACATTTATTCATGCAGTTACGATGCAAAATCATTTTCCATTTACAGAGGGCCGATTTGGTGAAAACCTAATAGAAATTAGCGGTCTAGAAAATGAAGAATCAAAGGGAGAATTAGAGACATATACAGAAGGATTAAGACGTTCAGATGAGGCTCTTCAATATTTAATAGAACAACTAGATAATTTAGACAGACCTACATTATTAGTATTCTTTGGAGATCATCTTCCATCATTAGGAACAAATAAATCTTTTTATAAAGAAAATGGGTATATAACGAATGAAAAAACACCGAGTGAACGTTTATCAATGGCGCAAACGCCGCTATTAATGTATGCAAACTTTGATATGCCAAATGATAATTTAGGTTTAGTAAGCCCAATCCATTTTTCTAATCTTATTTTTGATTATACAGGATTAAATAAATCCTTATTTTATCAATTTTTATCGGAACTTTACAAGGAAATACCAGTGCTTAGAGATGAATTAAAAGTTGATAAAAATGGAGAAGTAATCAATGATTTAACAAAGAAACAAAAAGAAATGTTAGAGCAATATAAAATGCTTCAATATGATTTACTCGTTGGAAATCAATATAGTAAAGATATCCTCTTTAAATAAAAGAAACAAAAAGAACTTGTATAACGATACAAGTTCTTTTTTCATAGTATTTAACGGGGTAACCAGACAAGCTGGGTTTAGGGAGTATTACTTGTACATTTAGTATATATGAAAATGTAATCGTTTTATTTGTGTGTTTGTGAGAAATGTGTGAATTTTATGTTTTGTAAAAAAACGATTATGTTAACTTTCATTCTTGTATTGCAGTTGTTATGCCTGTAAAAATTTTATCAGTTCTTTATTTAAGTCATCCGCTTGATCGATTGGTGAACCATGGCCACTATTTGTAAGAGCATGTAACTGAGAATTTTTAATTCGTTGTTGCGTAAGCTCAGCACTTTTGTAAGGAATTAGTTGGTCGTGAACGCCGTGGAAGATTTTCGTTGGGACGTTAATTTTATTTAAATCTTTCGTTACATCTTCATTTGCAGCTGCTTGTAAAATTTTGATAAGGGCATAAGAAGCGGACTGCATACCGAGATAAGAAAACCATTCAAGGGTTGCGGCTCCTAAGTTTCTATTAAAAAAGGATAAAGATACATCATTTAAAAATTTTGGTAAATTAGCATACATTTGATTAATAAGAGCATCTGCTTGTTCTTTCGGTACACCGTAAGGGGACTCTTGATTTTTAACGAAAGAGGGGGAGACAGCGTCAATTAATGCGAGCTTAGAAATACGGTGCCCGTTATAGCGAGACATATAGCGAATAGAAAGAGCACCACCAACTGAGAAACCGACTAACGTAGCGTTCTCTACTTGGAGTGCTTCTAGAACAATTGCGATATCATCGGCTAATCGATCATACGTGTAACCAGTCCATGGTTTATCAGATTGCCCATTCCCTCGTATATCCATGGCGATACAGCGAAAGCCATGCTCGGGTAAAACATTGAGTTGATATTGATACATTTGATGATTTAAAGGCCATCCGTGAACGAAGAAAACAGTCTTACTACCTGGACCAGGATTAACGTCTTGCACAAAAATATGCACATCTTTCTCGACAGTAATAAACATAAATGTCCCCCTATTTTATGAATATGCTCGATCCCAAAAGCGTTGTTTTGTCATAGCTTTAATAAATTCATTTGCTAGTCGTATAGGGTCTTGTTCTATTAAAACACCAGGATTTCCTTCGATATTTAAAGATTGAATAATAGACGAGCCGTTTTGGAAGGAGCCAATTGGCTTAAAGTGATTATATGATTCTACGACAAATGAACTTGCTTTGTTAAGAAAATGATCATCCATCTTTCCGCCGATAAGAAGTAATCCATCATAAAGGAGTGGTGAGCCTGTTAAGAAAGTATCATTTACTTCCCACTGTCCATTTTGCGTTCCCTGCACTATGCCTAATCGTTCGGAAACGATCACTGGTTGAAGACCTACTTGTTTGAACTGATTTATTATATATTGTGCGCTGGGCCCATCATATCCATTTGCAACAATGACACCTACTCGTAATGTATTAGGACTAAAGGTCGTATTTGCCATACTGAGTGCTGGAGATGATTTTGTAACGTTGGATTCTTGCACATTTGGGATTTTTGCCCCGATAGCTTCTGCAACTAAAGTAGCCAATTCTGTACTAATATGTCCAATCATATCCACGACTTGTTGGCGGACAGATTTACTTTTGACTTTTCCTAATTCAAAGGAGAAAGCCTGCATAATGTGGATTTTTTCGACGTGACTCATACTATTCCAAAATAAACGAGCTTGAGAGAAGTGGTCTTTGAAGCTAGCAGCAGTTTCCCTTGTTTTATGACCAGATACAGTAGAAGGATATGTAACGAATCCCCCCTTTGTCCCAGGTACAGTATAAGGAGAATTATTTGCTAAGGAATTGTTATGGTAGGCAACTTTTCCTTTGTCGATTATATATTTAGACGCACCATCTCTTTGGTTGTTATGAAATGGGCATATCGGGCGGTTAATCGGTAGTTCTTGATAATTTGTACCAACGCGTGCTAATTGTGTGTCTGTATAAGAAAAGAGTCTACCTTGTAAGAGAGGGTCATTGGTAAAGTCAATACCACGGACGATACTTCCAGGGTGTAGTGCCACTTGTTCAGTTTCAGCGAATACATTATCTACATTGCGATTTAAGGTCATTTTCCCAATGATTTTAACGGGAAAATCTTCTTCAGGCCAAATTTTCGTTGCATCTAATATATCGAAGTCGTATTTAAATTCGTCCTCTTCTTCTAAAATTTGAATGCCAAGTTCGTACTCAGGGTAGTTTCCAGCATTAATATTTTCCCACAAATCACGGCGATGGTAATCTGGATCAGCACCGCCTAGTTTTTGTGCTTCATCCCAAATTAACGAATGAACGCCGAGCTTTGGTTTCCAATGGAATTTCACGAATCGTGACTTTCCATTTCTATTAACTAGACGAAATGTATGAACTCCAAATCCTTGCATCATTCGAAAGCTTCTTGGAATTGTACGATCGGACATAATCCACATCATCATTGCAGCTGATTCTTGATTGTTGGCGATGAAGTCCCAAAAAGTATCATGTGCTGTTTGGCCCTGTGGAATTTCATTATGTGGCTCTGGTTTAAGGGCGTGAATTAGATCAGGAAATTTAATGCCATCTTGAATAAAGAAAATGGGAATATTATTTCCTACTAAATCAAAATTTCCTTCTTCTGTATAAAATTTAACGGCGAATCCTCTTACATCTCGATTCGTTTCATTTGCTCCTTTTGATCCAGCTACTTCAGAGAAACGAATAAAAAGCGGTGTTTTTTTTGAAGGGTCTTGTAGAAAGTGGGCCATTGTTAGCTCTTCTAAAGATTCATATAACTCAAAAATGCCATGTGCTCCGTATCCTCGTGCGTGAACGACTCGTTCTGGAATTCGTTCACGGTCAAAGTGAGAAAGTTTTTCTCGCATAAGGAAATCTTCTAGAAGGGTAGGGCCACGATCACTGGCAGTTAAAGAGTTTTCATCATTTGAAATTTTAACACCTGTATTTGTTGTCATCTCTTTTCCTTCATTCTCACGCGTGAAAGATTGGAGTTGTTCTGTCTTTTTATTTTTTTTGCCGTCCATAAAAAACACCTCCCATAATATACGTATTATTGTTTATGTTTTTTATGCTTGTATATAGCATGAAGATATTGCATAGTTGGGATGATTTTCCTCAAATGTTCGATTTATCTTTGTTTGTCTATGAAAATCATTTATTATAATAAATGGTATTCTTCGAGATATTATTTTGAAGGGGTGTTGAAGTGAAAGAAAGTTTTCTATCATATAAAGAAGAAGAAAGGAATGCAAAAATCCTTTTATGGGTGTTATATGTCATTGTTATTGTATATCAAATTTTCTATGCAATCGTATTAGACGATAAATCAATAATGGATAAGGGGTACAACATAGTATGGCAAGTTATTTGCGGAGTAGCAATACTGTGCGTGAATATATATTTAATGAAAAAAGAGAAGGCCAACCTTGTTAAATATGCATGGATATTTGCATACATAGGGATAGAAATCGCTAATATATTTTCGTATGTTTTTTATAATAAGGCGGCGTTTGATGCGACAAATATAATAGAAATTATTCTCATTTTCTTTGTACCCATATTTTTAAATAAAAAATTTTATGTGATTTTACTTTCTTCTATTGTAGGAAAATATTTGATTTATTTATTTGTATTAGAGGAAGTAAAAGCATTTATGTACCTTATTATGTATACACTTATGTTAATAGCGGCATATATCATTTTAAACCGATTTTTACAATATCTTTCAGCTGTAAAGGAAAGTATTGCGATTGCTAGTGAATCGCAAAAATTAGCGGTAATTGGGAAAATGGCAGCGACGGTTGGACATGAAATTAAAAATCCACTCGCTTCATTAAAAGGATTTACACAATTACAACGAGAGAAGCATGAAGAGGATCCTATTTATAAACGTATGATTTTTGAAATAGAAAATATGAATAATATGATAAGTGAGTTGATGGAAGTTGCTACATGCAAACCTTCTATTTATAAGAAACATGATGTGGGGAAAATTGTATTACAAGTAATAACAAGTCTTCGCGAAAAAATGAATGAATTAAACGTACAGTTTATTTCTAATGTGGAAGAAAAAACAGTAGAAATTGAATGTGATGAACGAAGAATAAGAGGAGTCTTTATATATACGATAAAAAATGCTTTAGAGGCAATGGAACAAGGTGGCATATTACATGTAAGATTAGAAAATAAAGGGAAAGAGTATGTAATGATCAGCGTGATTGATAATGGTCATGGTATTAAGCAAGAAAACTTAATTCGTGTTACAGAGGCCTTTTATACAACGAAACAAGATAAAATTGGTCTGGGACTTACGGTAGCGAATCGAATTGTCGCCGAGCACCTTGGTGAGCTGCATATTTCAAGTGAAAGAGATACTGGAACGAGAATAGACATCATTCTCCCAAGGAAGTGTGGAAATACTGAAATCCAAGTGGAAGAAAAGCTAGGAGTTACCATATGAATAAAGGCTATATATTTAAAAATGAAGAAATAAAGGCGCTGAAAGCATTTTTAAGTTTATTTTTCATTATATTTTTTGTATATGATCTTGCCTATGAATTTATCGTACCATTAATCGGTGGAGAGCAAGAAGGCGTAGGAGAGTTTGAAGATGGCTTAGGTTTATGGCTTTACTTTTTGATGGTGGTATTGTTTTGTATTGGAATATACTTTATGAAATGGAAGAATGTTTTTGCGGTAAAGTATATTATTCTAATTGGCTATAATGTATTAGATTGTATCCATAACATTATGATTTATTATGGTAGCGATGCAGAATTTGACGGTGGAAATATAGTAGAAGGATTTTTTATTTTGTTCGCACCAATCTTTGTGAATAAAAGATATTTCTGGTTAGTTCCAGCGATACTTGTCGGAAAGTATGCTCTTACAGGAATCATTATTCAATCTTCTCTCGTTTTAATTCCAATGGCATTATATAGCGTATTTACTATCATATGTTGGATTATATTTTTGAGGGTTCAGTCTTACGTTCGTACGCTTGAGATGATGGATAAAGAAATAAAACAGACAGAAAAACTAGCAGCTGTTGGAAAGATGGCAACGGTTATTGGTTATAAGATTAGAAGACCTTTAGCAAACTTAAAAAAACTTGTGAATAAACAAGCAGACAAGCATCCAGAGGATAAAATTTATAGTGATATTATGAAACAAGAAGTAGATCGGATTCATATAATTGCTACAGAACTTAGTGGATTTGAGAACTCTAAATCACTAGAATCAGAAACTCATAACATAGAAGAAATTATCTCTTATGTTATTCGAGTTATGGAAAAGCCTGCGTTAAAACAAGGAGTCAACATACAAGGTATTTACAGTAAAGACTTACCATCAATTACATGTGATGAAAAACGATTAAAACAGGTCTTTTTTAATTTAATTAAAAATGCAATTGAAGCAATGTCAGTTGGCGGAACAATTACGATTAAAGTTACTGTAAAAGATGGAATCATCATTCAAGTGAAAGATGAGGGATGCGGCATTCCGAAAGATAAAATTCCAAAGTTAAATGAAGCCTTTTATACAACGAAAGAAACAGGAACTGGTCTAGGTTTAGTAGTTACAGAAAAAATTATTAAAGACCACAACGGTAAAATGAGTTTTGAAAGTGAAGTTGGGGTTGGAACGACGGTTGAGGTTATGTTACCACTGCATTAAATAGAAAAAACATCACTTCCAAATAAGTGATGTTTTTCTATTTTATCTTGCTATTTGTGGATAGTAAAAATCTCATTTTATCGATAAAGAATGTATGATGTGTTTCTAAGATCAAAATGTTTTTATAAGTTTTTATTATGGATTTTTTGGTAAAAAATTTAGACTATAAAAATTAATTGTTTTTTTCTAAAAAAACTATTTTCTTTTTTGGGTTTTAATGGTATATTCAAAACACGATAAATAAATACCTATTTTTGGCACACTATTCGAAAGGATAGGTCGCAAAGCTAAGAGTCTAAAGTAATGAAAATTACTATGATAGTCTGGTTGCAGTTTGGATTTTCACACATAGTTGTATGTATGAAAATCGAAGAGGCAACCGGATTTTTTATTGTCTCAAAAAGAAAAAATAAATGGGCACACTATTCGAAAGGATAGGTCGCAAAGCTAAGAGTCTAAGGTAATGAAAATTACTATGATAGTCTGGTTGCAGTTTGGATTTTCACACATGTTGTGATGTATGAAAATCGAAGAGGCAACCAGGCTTTTTATTTTTTAGGAATACACATTATGATTGTAAATTTAGTCGATTAATACATCTAATATTCGAAATATTCGGTACATAGAAAGTGGGGGAGGGAAGTACATTGCAAAATCAAATAGGTAAATTTGGGCGTATACTTCTCGCTGGAGGAATATTATTTACGCAAGTTGGTGTGCTAGATTACTCTGCAACGAAAGTTTATGCGGTTACAAACGACGAGCAAGGACGTTTTATCGTTCATATGGATAAACAAGAAATAAAAGTTGATGAAAATGTAGTATTAAAGATTACAAATACAAATAAACAAGATGCTAATATCGAGCTGAAATTATCTAATGAGCAGCTGTTCAATGAAGCAGAAACGAAAAAAATGAACGAAAACAATAAAGCGATTCAAAGCATTTCAGTAACAGAAGATCACATTGTAAAAATTGAAAAGAATGAGCAAAGTAATTTTATCGGTGACGTATATGTAGTCATTCAAATGAAAAAAGCTGGAGAGTACAAATTTGAACCGATAGTGAAGTTTGAAGGAAATGAAAAGAAAATTGAATCTCCTTCTCTACATGTTGTAGAGAAAAAAGAGGCTTTAAATATAGCTATTTCTGATGAAAATCCAAAGGCTTCAGAGGAAGTTGTGAAAAAAGAAATCAGTGAAAAAGTGAAAGTATCGGAAGAAAATAAAAAACAAGAAATAAATGCTACTAATGCTGAAGTTCCAAAAGAAACGAAGACTTTAGCGAAAGAAAAGGTTAATGAGGAACTCGTACCAAAGGAAAATGAATTAAAAGAGAGCAATAGGATAAACGAAAATAATCAGGAATTACCTGCTATTCAAGCTGAGAAGGTATTAAAGAGCCAATCTCTACTAGCTGCTAGTCCTGTTACAAGTATTCTTAAATATCCAAATGTAAAGGTAATAAATAATAGAACAGGTGAAGGGCCTTCTATCTCGGGTAAATATGCTTTTAGATTTGTTTGGAGCCCACAAGTAACATATGAGGTAAAGGGTAGTAGCAATGACAGAACTGGTCAAAGTCAATATACATTTAGAAATTCAAATAGAGAACAGTACGTATTAGTAAAAAAAGCTGGTGAATATCAAGGGAAATGGATTGATGTCCGTATTAATATTCACTCTATGACAGCTTCATCTGTAGATGTTAAAACACCAATAACTAAAGGTGATGCAAAAAACTTTTTACAATTATATGGGAACGGAAGGTCAGGACAAACTTATAATGCTTCCTTTGAATTTTATGAACACGGAACAAGTAAAAAAGTACCATTAACGGCAATGTGGAATTTCAAAAGGATAAATAGTTATAAAAATGTAACGTTACGTAATGATGGTAGTCATTTAACGAATTTATACGTGTATGATACGAGTTCAATTAGGTATCAAGACAAAGGGAATAATAAAATCGAGTTTTCTGGAACAGCAGGTCCAGTAGCTACTCCAGAAGCAGATATGACAATTACATTTGATAATTTAACAGAATTACCGCTAGAAGTTAGATTAAATGCTTCAGGTGTTAATGTATCATACGACCAATTAGCGATTGCACAAATTGAAATTCCAGCTCCAAGTGTAATAGGAGATATTGTGGAAGATAATTCCCGTCAACTTTCTTATAAGGTATATCAAAATATGCCTGCTCAATCGAAAGAGATTCACTATGCGAAATCTTTTGTATTAGAAAGTGAAGTGAATAAGGATTTTACTGTGAATGATGTTTCCATTCAAGATGTGGAGAGTGGAGATGATGTAAGTAGTTTCTTTGATATTAGCAGGACAAACAATAAAGTCACTGCGGTTGCGAAAGTAAATGCGCTAAAAACAGAAGAATTCAACGGGAAAATTTATGAAATGACAATTACGGGTTCTCCTGTAAAAGGTGCTGATGTAATGAAATATTACAAAGGTGGTTATCTTGAAATACCGGTGTCAGCTAAAAATTATTTAGATGGCGATAAGAATGGACAAGATAGTAATCGAGATGGAATCGCAAAAATAAGGTATAAAGGTATTCCAACTGGGAAACCAGTCCTACAAAAAGTAGTGCAAGGAACAGATTTAACAAAAATGGATATTTCTAAATTTGTGACAGATTTATCTGTAGATACGAATTTGGATGTAGATAAACCAATATCAGTAGTGAAGTTAATCAATATTCCAGATACCAAAACAATAGGGAATCATACTGTAACGGTTGTAATTGAAACGAAGCAAGGTGTACAAGCGGAGATTCAAGTGCCGGTTACTGTCGTTGATGGGACTTTAAAGTTAGTAGACGTACCAAAAGAAATTACATTTGGAGATTTAACAATTCCATCGAAAACAACGACATACGCACCGAAGGCGATTTCAAATCCTTTAAAGGTAACCGATGATCGTGTTAAAAAGCAAAAATGGAGTGTATATGTAAAGGAAATTACACCATTAACTTCAGCGCAAAATGACACATTGACAGGAGCATTGATTTACAAACGAAATGGAAAGGATACACCTTTAAGTACTTCTAGTATAGAAGCATTCTCGTATACTTCTAAAAACGACGAGGAGGTTTCACTAAATTGGAAGGAAAACGAAGGAATTCATTTACAAGTAAAACCAGGGCCGAATGTCAAAGCAAATACTAAATATGCTGGACAGCTAGAATGGACATTAACCGATGCTCCTCTCTAAAAATATATGAAATATATAAATTTTAGAAAGGAGAGAGTAATGAAAAAAATAGTTGGTATTATCGTTTCCACAGTTATATGTGTGCCGTTTCTTATGGCAAATGTAGTAACGGCTACAAGTACGAATTCAAAAGCGGGTATTACATTTTCGAATAGCTATACACCAAATACATCAACTGATCCGACAAAGATAAATACAAAAAAAGAGACAGTTGATAAAAATAAAAATGGAGATAAATATTTACCGAAAACAGGAGGCCAGACACGGGACTTCAAACAATATATAGGATTGTTTTCGATTGTTTTATCTCTATATGTATTCAAAAGAATTAGGGGAAAGCAAGTGTATTCAAAATAAAAAATAGATGAAAACAGAGAAAAGGGGAAGGTACATATGAAACTAGCAAAATTAGCATTAATCGGTGCAGTATCATTAACATCAGTTGCAGCAGTAGGAACTTCAGCATTTGCGGAAGAGAAAGCAAATATGAAATCAAAAACAGATGTAACGTTTATTGAAGATACAAGCACAACAGATCCAAACAATCCAGAAACTCCAAATGAAAAAGTTACACCAGAGAACCCTGGTGACCATGAAAAAGGAACAAAAGGTCCATTAAGTATTAACTACGTTTCTAACTTACACTTCGGCGAGCAAGTTATCTCTGGTAATGATCAAACGTACTTTGCAAAACTGGATAAAGTAAAACAAGCGACTAAAACAGTTGAAGTACCTAACTTCATATCTGTAACAGATAACCGTGGTACAAATGCAGGATGGAAATTAAAAGTAAAGCAAAATGCACAATTTAAAAGTGGTAATAGTGAGTTAACAAATGCAGCTTTAAGCTTAAGTAACCCAGTTGTAAATTCTGTAACTGATGCACAATATGCACCTACAACATTTAAAAATAAAGTAACACTAGCTCCAGGTGGAGATGCGGTGGAAATTACTACTGCCGCAAAGAATAAAGGTATGGGTGATTGGACGACTGCATTTGGTAAAGGGACAGAACAAGGTAAACAGAGTGTGAGCTTATTCGTACCAGGTACGACAGCGAAAGAAAAAGGTGCGAAATATTCAGCTGAGTTAACTTGGACTTTAGAAGATACACCAAACTAAGCTTTTATAAGCTTGAAAATTAAGAATAAATGAATTGAAAAATGATTATAAAGGGGTATAAAACTATGAAACTAGCAAAATTAGCATTAATTGGAGCGGTAACATTATCATCAGTATCAGTAGGGACGTCTGCATTTGCAGCTGAGAAAGATGGCGGGAAATTAGACTCAAAAGCATTCATTAAATTCGAGAAAAATACAGATAAAATTGATGTTGTTAATCCAGAGAATCCAGATGAAACTGTAGATCCAGTTGATCCAGATAAAAAAGGTACAGATGGTCCACTAAGTATTGATTATGTATCTAACTTCAACTTTAAAACACAAAAAGCATCAGGGAATAACGAAATCTACTTTGCAGAATTAGATAAAGTAAAGAAAAAAGTAGACGGTTCTGTAATTGACGTCCCAAACTACGTTCAAGTAACAGATAACCGTGGTACAAATGCTGGATGGCATTTAACAGTAAAACAAAATGGTCAATTCAAAACTGCAGATGATAAAGCGTTGGATGGCGCGGCATTAACATTAAAAAATTCAGCTTTGAAATCAAACGCAGGTAGCGACGCACCAACAGCAGAACAATCTATCACATTAAATCCAAGTGGTGCAGCATCTGATTTAATCGATGCAAAAGAAAACCAGGGTATGGGTACATGGGTAAATACGTTCGGTAAAGATGCAGCAGAAGCGAAACAAAGCGTAGAGTTATCTGTACCAGGTAAAACGAAAAAAGAACAAACACAATACACAACTTCACTAACGTGGGAACTAACAGACGCTCCTATGTAAGTAAGAGGAACTTTAAGATAAAAGAGGAAAATGAGAAGAGATAAGGGAATGGCTTTAACCTTATCTCTTTCTTGTCTATAAAATGGATATGAAGGGGACTACATAAGAGATGGTAAAAAAACTATTTACTAGCTTACTATTAATTACATTCTTCATGATAAACGCTTTTTCAGTATATGCAGCTGAAATGAAATTTGCTGTGACAGCAGTTATACCAGAAAATCAAATTGATAAAAATCAAACGTATTTTGATTTGAAAATGCAACCTGGACAAAAGCAAACAATTCAAGTCCAAATGAAAAATGATACGAATAAAGAAGTTGTGGTAGAATCGTTTGCTAATGCAGCAATTACGAATAGCAATGGTATTACAGATTATAGTACAGTAGAACCAAAAACGGATTCTACTTTGAAATATCCGTTTTCTAAAATTGCTAAAATGCCAAAAGAAACGAAAGTACCGGCTAACAGCATAGTGACAGTTGATATAAACTTGGAAATGCCAAGTGAGTCGTTTGATGGTGTTATTTTAGGTGGTTTATACTTTAAAGAAAAAGAAGATGAGAATGCAAAGAAAAAAGATGAAGGTGTGCAAATTGAAAATAAATATGCATACGCAATTGGTGTTGTTTTAAAAGAGACAGATGCTGAAGTAAAACCAGACATGAAATTAAACGAAGTAAAGCCAACACAAATTAACGGGCGTAACGTTGTTACTGCAAATTTACAAAACGTAAAGCCAGCAATGTTAAAAAATTTAAGTGTTGATGCAAAGGTATATAAAGAAAAAGGTACAGATGTTTTATTTGAAGCGAAAAAAGAAAATTTAAGAATGGCGCCAAACTCAAACTTTGATTACGCTATTAGCTGGGAAAACAAAGCGTTTGATCCAGGAACGTACCGAGTAGAAGTGAAAGCTACTGATGGCGATCAAAAGTGGGAATGGACGAAGAAATTTACAATTGAAGGAAAGACAGCCGATAAGTTAAATGATACAGCGGTAGAAGCGAAAAAAGACTACACGCTATATTACATTATCAGCGGAGTACTACTGGTAATTATATTATTAGTTCTTGTGTTCTTCTTAGGTAGACGCTCTAAAAAAGAGGACGATAAAGAAAAATAATATATTGATAGTGTAAAAAGAAAATAATGGATGTTTTACTATGAAAAATATATAATGGCTTTGTCTGTTATTTGTTGTAGTTCATTTATATTTCTATTTGTTGACCCGAATCTCGGGTCTTTTTTTATGGAATGAATTGCTATATATCAGTAATGAGAAAAACAGAATATACAGCACCTGCAGCATGAATATAAAGAGGGGTTGTATACTCTCTCAAAAATAGGTTTCCAGCTGTAATACTGTTGGCACCAGTAAATTCGGTGCTAACAGTAGGTTCGTTTTCTGGCACAACGAAAGCATTTACGTTGGTACATGTGCTTTCTCATTTATCTATTTTTCTGTGGTCGATTGTATTGTGTATATAAATTAAAAAATGATAGTGTTAGAGCCACCATTTCTCCTGCGGAAGCAAAATAACATCCACATCAAAATTCTCTTTAAACCAATCATACATCAATGTCTCTTTCACTAAATATTCAGAGGCAGAGTGTGACACCCCAATTAGAGACATATTCGTTTCTTTTACATAATTCATAATGAGAGAATATTTATGTCGGCCGTAATCATTGTCGATATGGCAATGGATTTCTCCTGTAATATATGCTTCAGCACCTTTTTCTTCTGCTTCCTTCATTAAAGATACAACATCGCCACATCCAGCGATAATTGCGATTTTTTTGATGGAATCATGTCGTTTACCTTCGAAGTCTGTGTAAGGAATGTGGAAGAGTTTTTTTAGATGTTTTTGGAGTGCTTCTGTTGATGTTTCATCTATTTCACAAATAAGGCCAACTGGTTCTTGTTCTGGACCTCCATATGCAAAGTTGTCCACTACAGTAGCATTTAATGCTTTTGCAATTGAAATACTCGTTCCATGCGTTTGATGAAAATCCATTGGTACGTGACATGTATATATAGAAAGTTGTTTTTCTTTTATTCCTTGCAAATATTTTTCAGGAATTGGTACGAAACCGCGGCCTGATCTTCCAATTGGATCACCGCACTCCATTACAAGGGGATGGTGCATAAAGAGTAAATCACCGGGTGTGGATTGTGAAATGAATGTTTCAAGAACGTCATCTGTAGGGAATACAGCTAAAAATACTTTGTTTACATTTTCAGATCCGTGCATCATAAGGCCGTTAAATAAATCTACAAAATTTGCTTCGAAAAATTGTTGCCAAGGAAATTTGATAGGATCATATACGGCTGGGATAAATCGACTAAAGGCGCTATCTTTTCCGTATTTTTCAATTTGAAATAAGTGATCGAGTGATTGCTCTATTTTTTTTAAGGCTGGCATGTTTAATAATCCTCCTTAAGATGATTCTTGCTTTATGAGTTGTTTATATTCTTCGTAGCAAAATAAGAAGCGGATAGGAAACAAATAAAACCTAGAATCCAGTCAATAGAAGGAGAATAGGGAAGTACATGCTGTAATAGCATTCCGCTAGAAATGAAGAAACTACTAAATAGACCTAATAACATAGGATATCGTTGTAGTTTGAACACGGATAGTAAACATCCTTTCTCCTGCATGAACTACTCATAAAAGCTCGATTGCTGAAACTTTATCACATACATTGTATATTAGTCTTAATTTTCTGTATATAATTTTTGAGAAAAATGGTGATACAATATATGAATGATAAGAGAAGAGAGGATGAAGATTAACATATGTACGTTACTGTAACAGAAGCAGCATATAAAAAGATTATGGATACGATTCCGAGTGAAGCGAAATATATAAAGTTATTTTACGATAATGAGGGTTGCGGTTGTGTTATGAGCGGAATCATCGATTTAGTAGCTGTAGCAGAAAAAGATGAGCGCGATGTGGATATTGAATCAAGCACAATGAATTTTATCGCTGATCGTACAAAGCTTGTATTTATGGATGATAAGTTAACGGTTGATTGGCATGAAGGTGGAGGAACTTTTCAGTTGAAGAGCCCAAGCCAGTTTTATAATCCAAATATGAAGTTACACGTTCGAGTATAGTAAAGGAAATGTGAGTCCAAAATGTATTTTGGACTCACATTTTTTTATTTTATAAGTCGCTATTATTGTCGATTTTTGTTGATTAGTCGATATATTTGGGAAATCGCCGATATAATTTCATTTACCAAAAAGTTTCATATAATAAAAAGATTTTTTCACATAATGAAATGTACATATGATTGAATTTTCTGTATAACCTTCTTTGCGGAGGGGATACGCATGAGAAGATGGGGAATTGAGTTATTAATTTTAAGTGTTGTTATTATTTGGGGGATTAACTATACGATTGCGAAGTATGGACTGTTAGAATTTACAGCAATTGAGTTTACTGCACTTCGTATGATGGTGGCGGCACCGCTTCTGTTACTCCTTACCTTTTTTATTGAAAAGTCGGTTTATATGGAGCGAAAGGATATACCTAGATTAATCATTGTTAGCGCTGTAGGTATTGTACTGTATCAAACGTTATTTATGGAAACTGTCAAATATACATCCGCTACAAATGCCTTTTTACTCATTTCTATATCACCTATTTTTACAACTGTATTTGCGATTTTTCTGAAACAAGAAAATTTTTCTTCTCGAAAGTTAATCGGTTCTATGATTGCTTTTGTTGGTGCAGCATTAGTTTTAGTAGCAGGACATTCACTTACTAGTTCTTTTTATGGCAATGGAATTGGACTTATTACATCAATATGCTGGGGGCTTTATCCTGTTTTAGCAGGACCATTAATTAAAAAATATTCAGCATTACGTGTTACTGCATGGTCTGCATTAGTGGGTGCGATTCCGCTATTATTGTTAAGTGGTCCGCATGTGTTTGTCATGCCATTTCAAATTACTCACGGAATGACACTATTTGCTTTACTATATTCTATTTTCTTTGTCACAGTATTCGGCTTAGTGATGTGGTATGTTGGTGTTCAAAAAATTGGGGCGTCACATACGATGGTATATATGTATATAACGCCGCTTGTAGCTGTTTTATTTGCAGCTGTCTGGGCAAATGAATATGTATCGTTTCAACAGATCATCGGTGGAATTATCATTTTTGTCGGTCTATGGTTTGTGAAATCGGAGAAAGTAAAAGTTCATTCTATTGCAGGGGAACCTATATCAAAATAGGAAAACAGATCACCTATAATCTGCTTTCCTATTTTTTTATTTTTGGTAAGAAGATGAGAAATAAGATAGCAGTAATAAGTGGGATTAAGTTTAAAAATGGAATACGGAAGAGTGTAATAAGAATAATACCAGGAAGAAGAACACCGAGGACAGCGTAAAAAATGCTATGATTTTTCGTGTACCAATACAATGAAAGTCCGATAAGTGCAGGGATAATGAGGTGAATGAGAGCCATTAAAAAATAAATCATTAGACGCCCCCTTTATTTGTGTGCTTATTACATCATATCCGTATGTTCATAGATTGATATCATTTTTTTCATAAATGGATGAAAAAAGTTTGGAAAACCGTCACAAAATATGAGAATATGATGTTCGAAATCTTGTATAATATTATTTCCTAAAAACATTTAAACAACATAAACATACGGTTTATGTTGTTTTTGATTTGAGTGAAATGGATGTAAGGAATATGAATTTGAAAGAAATTTTTTGTTGGATAGATAAGAACGAATGAAGAGGGGTACAGCATGATTAGTATGTCACTAAGATCATTTAAAATCCAATCGTATTATATACTAGGTATTTTGTTACTAGGTTGGATGTTAACACCGTTTTCAGCACACTTTTTAGGTGCTGGAATTGGGCTTATTGTAAGTATGTATTGCGTTTGGCTTTTAGGGAGAAGAATTGAGAAGCTTGGAGATAGTATTGTAAAGAAGACGAAAGCACCGACACTCGGTATGTTTAACCGTTTTGCAGCTGCCATTTTGGGTGCTATTATTATGTACGAAATTGAGCACCACATGGTTATGTGGGCATTTGCAGTAGGGATTATGGGTGGTTATTTCTTAATCGTTGTGAATTTAGGATACTATAGCATGAAAGATGAGAAAGAACTAACGAAGAGTTAAAAAAGATAAAAAGATACTTTATAGATGGAATAGAGGATCTGGCGTGGGATAGAAGCGGTCAGTGCCTATTTAAGCCCCATTCGTCGTAAACCCAGAAGATGTAGTGGGTAGGAAAGTAGTTAATATGTTTGAATCCATGATGTGTACGTGTGAAAATTTGAGTATATAAATTAAAAATTGTGCTTGGACAGTCTTTAGGTGGAATAGAGGATTTAGCGAAGAGTAGAAGCTATAAGAGTATATAGAAAGAAGCTTACGTAAAAACGTAAGCTTCTTTTTTATGTAAGTGTGTGTAACCGTTAAGCCGCATTGGGTTTTGTCGGTGAGTACGCGAAACTTTACGGTTACACGACATTTATTCATATGAGTAAAGGGTTATTTCAACAGAAAGTTTTAATTTAAGCGATTGGGCCGCCTAAGTTAATAATATCTTCAGAAACGCTTTCGAACTTTTTGAAGTTCTCTTTGAATTCATTTGCAAGCTCGATTGCTTTTGCTTTGTAAGCAGCTTTATCAGCCCAAGTTTGTTCAGGCATTAACACTTCGTCAGGTACACCTGGTACGTGAAGTGGAACTTCAAGACCGAAGATGTCATGTTTAGCTGTTTCAGTTTTTGCAAGTTCGCCGCTTAATGCTGCTTGAATCATTGCACGAGTATAACCTAAGTTCATACGTTTACCAACGCCATATTCGCCGCCAGTCCAGCCAGTGTTTACTAGGAATACTTTCGCATCGTGTTTCTCGATTTTTTCACCAAGCATTTCAGCGTAGCGAGATGCATCAAGTGGTAAGAATGGTGAACCGAAGCAAGTTGAGAATGTAGCTTGCGGAGATGTAACGCCGCGCTCTGTTCCTGCTAGTTTACTAGTGTAACCACTTAAGAAATGATACATAGCTTGCTCTTTTGATAACTTACTGATTGGAGGCAATACGCCAGATGCATCAGCAGTTAAGAAAATAATTGTATTTGGGTGTCCAGCAACACTTGGCAGTACGATATTGTCGATCGCATGCATAGGGTATGCAGCACGAGTATTTTCTGTTAAAGTAGTATCGGTGTAGTCCGCGATACGCGTTTGTTCATTAATGATAACGTTTTCTAAAACAGATCCAAATTTGATTGCATCGAAAATTTGTGGTTCTTTCTCGTGAGAAAGGTTTACACATTTTGCATAGCAACCGCCTTCAATATTGAATACACCGTTATCAGACCAACCGTGTTCATCATCACCGATTAATTTACGGTTCGGATCAGCAGATAAAGTTGTTTTACCTGTTCCAGATAAACCGAAGAATAGTGCTACGTCACCTTCTTCACCTACGTTTGCAGAGCAATGCATAGAAAGAATATCTTGTTCAGGTAGTAAGAAGTTCATAATAGAGAAGATTGATTTTTTCATTTCTCCAGCGTATTCTGTACCACCAATTAGTACAATACGTTTTTCGAATGAAACCATAATGAATGCTTCAGAGTTTGTACCGTCAACAGCTGGATCAGCTTTGAAGTTCGGTGCAGAAACAATTGTGAACCCTGACTCATGAGTTGTTAATTCTTCTTCAGTTGGACGAATGAATAATTGATGTACAAATAAATTGTGCCATGCATATTCATTAATAACTTGAATTGGTAGGCGGTAATTGCGGTCAGCGCCTGCAAATCCTTTGAAGACGAATAACTCTTCTTTTTCTTTTAAGTATTCTAAAACTTTAGTATATAATTTATTAAAATGTTCTTCAGAAATCGGTTGGTTCACAGCTCCCCAAGCAATTTTGTCAGCAACCGATGCTTCTTTCACAATAAATTTATCTTTAGGAGAACGTCCTGTATATTTTCCTGTTGAAGCAGAAACGGCACCAGTAGAAGTTAATTTCCCTTCATTTCGCATTAATACTTTTTCCACTAATTGCGGAACACTTAGTTGAATCTGTGCATTGCTTCCGTTCAATAATTCGTGTAAACCAATTTGGACATTCACAGTACTCATATTTATATACCATCCTTTTCATTTAATGAAATATTTCTCGTAATCCCCAACAAGAGTATAACACAATTATATAAATAATGTATACTATTTATTTCTTTTTGTTTGTGTGAATGCATTATTTCCCTATTAATATTTCATTTCAGGCGTATTGAGAAAAACTTTCAGGAAAATGTGAATATTAATTGACAAATGAATATCATTTCTTTAGTATAGGTTGGGACGGATACTCTCTTATCCCGAGCTGGCGGAGGGACAGGCCCGATGAAGCCCAGCAACCTCACTTGTATTGATAAATACAGGTGAATAGGTGCTAAAACCTGTGCGAGGCTACAGGTCTCGAACGATAAGAGCGAAGGGCAAAAAGCAGTATGCAAGTAGCAAATTAAACCTTTCCTCTATGTAAAGTAGGAAAGGTTTTTCTGTATGCTTGTGTGGGAGAATAAATGTATGTCGCAGTTTGTGGCAAATTAAGGATGAGTTCCGTACAATATATACAATTACTGTAGGGAGGTTTACCACATGACAAAAAAACGTCATCTGTTCACATCTGAGTCTGTAACTGAAGGACATCCAGATAAAATTTGTGACCAAATTTCTGATTCAATTTTAGATGCGATCTTATCAAAAGACGCAAATGCACGTGTAGCTTGTGAAACAACTGTAACAACTGGTTTAGTATTGGTAGCGGGGGAAATTACGACTTCTACTTACGTAGATATTCCGAAAATCGTTCGTGAAACAATTCAAGGCATTGGTTACACACGCGCAAAATACGGATTCGATGCAGAAACTTGTGCTGTTTTAACATCTATCGATGAGCAGTCTGCTGACATCGCTATGGGTGTTGACCAAGCGCTAGAAGCACGCGAAGGTCAAATGACTGACGCTGAGATTGAGGCAATTGGTGCAGGAGACCAAGGTTTAATGTTTGGTTTTGCATGTAATGAAACACAAGAATTAATGCCACTTCCAATCTCGCTTGCTCACAAATTAGCTCGCCGTTTAACTGAAGTACGTAAAGATGATACATTATCATACTTACGTCCAGATGGAAAAACGCAAGTTACAGTTGAGTATGATGAAAATGGTAAACCAGTACGTGTTGATACTATCGTAATTTCTACACAACATCATCCAGATGTTACATGGGAAGAAATCGATCGCGACTTAAAAGAGCACGTAATTAAAGCTGTAGTACCAGCAGAATTAATGGATGGAGAAACGAAATTCTTCATTAATCCAACTGGCCGCTTCGTAATTGGTGGACCACAAGGTGATGCTGGTTTAACAGGACGTAAAATCATCGTTGATACTTACGGTGGATACGCTCGCCACGGTGGCGGTGCATTCTCTGGTAAAGATGCAACAAAAGTTGACCGTTCTGCAGCATATGCAGCTCGTTATGTTGCGAAAAACATCGTAGCAGCTGGTCTTGCTGACAAAGCAGAAGTACAACTTGCATACGCAATCGGTGTAGCACAACCAGTATCAATTTCAGTTGATACATTCGGCACAGGTAAAGTATCTGAAGACGTACTAGTAGAACTAGTTCGTAACAACTTCGATCTTCGCCCAGCTGGTATTATTAAAATGCTAGACTTACGTCGCCCAATTTACAAACAAACAGCAGCTTACGGCCACTTCGGACGTACTGATGTAGATCTTTCATGGGAACGTACAGACAAAGCTGCAGCTTTAAAAGAGCAAGCTGGTCTATAATATATGAAAAAAAGCTTTGCGCGGTGAGCGCAAAGCTTTTTTTATTTCGTTTTACTTACAATTTGAATGCATGATTTGCAATATACTTCTCCATCTAGCTCAATATACTTTTTCATATTAGTCATGCCTTTTCATACGTTTTTATTTCCTTTTTACATGATTTAGAAAGGGTGGGTTTCTTCTGGAACATATGCAATCAACCTTTCAATTGACGTGCTTTTCCTGCGCAAAAGGCACTGCTTAGTAAAAATAGTGTCGCGAATATAATGCTTACTAATGTAGCGTATGGAATTGCGCCTTTTAAGGAAAAGCCGACAGTGATTGAAGCGATGAATAAGAGGATAAATGTTGTTGTTAATTTTTTATATAGTTCCATAATATGTAGACCTCCAATTTATTTTTTAGTACAAGTTTTAAAATTGAATTCTATTATGTAGAAAATATAAGGAGTAGCTAAAGATGTGTAGTCTAGGAGTATAAGAAAGTGCACTTTCCTTTTTGTGGGTTAGTATACTTATATTGTATCATGGCGCATGATTGGCTTCATATATAATTGTGTAAAGATATGTATGATAAAATGAAGAAAAGTCTTTAAGAAAGGAAAGATACAAAATGAGTGTAACTGAACATAAAAAACAAGCTCCAAAAGAAGTGCGTTGCAAGATTGTTACGATTTCCGATACACGTACGGAAGAAACAGATAAGAGCGGACAATTATTACATAAATTATTAAAAGAGGCAGGACATACAGTGACCTCTTATGAAATTGTAAAAGATGATAAAGAAAGTATTCAGCAAGCAGTGTTAGCTGGTTATCATAGGGAAGACGTAGATGTTGTATTAACAAATGGCGGTACTGGTATTACGAAGCGTGATGTAACAATCGAAGCAGTGTCAGCATTATTAGATAAAGAGATTGTCGGGTTTGGTGAGCTGTTCCGCATGATTAGTTATTTAGAAGATATCGGAAGCAGCGCAATGTTAAGTAGAGCAATCGGCGGTACAATTGGACGTAAAGTAGTTTTCTCGATGCCAGGGTCGAGCGGAGCGGTTCGTCTTGCGATGAATAAATTAATTTTACCGGAATTAGGCCATATTACATTTGAGCTGCATCGCCAATGAGTAAGTGGGCTGGAATTGTATTAGCGGGCGGTATGTCGAGTAGATTCGGTGAGCCAAAAGCGTTAGCGAGCTGGCGAGATAGTACTTTTATTGAGCTTATTTTGAAAGTGATGACAAGTGCGCTCCAAGAAGTTGTAGTCATCAGTCACTCTGATATAAAAGAGCGAGTAGAGCAATTCGTACAAGTTCCTGTTATAGAAGATATTCCGCACTATAAAGGAAATGGGCCGCTTGCCGGCATTGTATCAGGAATGGAATACATAGAAGCAGATTGGTACGCTATTATGCCTTGCGATGCGCCAAATGTTTCGCATGAATGGTTTACCATTTTACTAGAGCAAACGAGCAATGAATATGATGCGGTTGTACCTATTATTAATGGAAGAAAACAGCCGCTACTTGCAGCGTATCATAACCGCGTGAAAGAAAAGATTTATGCTTTACTTCAGGAAGAGAAAAGAAGTATGGGGCAGCTTTTATCACAATGTAATGTGAAGTATGTTGCTGGAGAAGATGTACAAGCGAATACAGATTGGTTTATAAATGTAAATACAAAAGAAGAATATGTGCAGGCTCAAAAAGACCTTTCAAATGAATGAAAGGTTTTTTGATATACAGAATTGGGGAACAATTGCTGTATAAAGGTATGTGAGTAAGTTGATTTTAAGGGGAATTCTTAAAATCATTATACAGCAAAAACACTGTATAACCATATATTAATTTTTATGGGTTTTTATTACAAGTCTGTTTAGTTATGTTTATTTTTGCTATAATGAATATGGAAATAAATGATATTTCACCTTATGTATCATTCATTTAACTAAAATTCACAAGTGTGTAATAAACTCCCTTCGTTTTTGAAGGGAGTTTTTCTGTTTAAGCAAGTAACTCTGATGCGGTATGCTGAAGGACTTCTTCATACTGGTTAAGTAAGGCGCGAAAGATCTCATCCCAGCTTTTTGATTTCGCAAAAGATGAAGCTGCTATTCCCATTTGCTCAAGTTTTTCTTCATTTTGCAATAAAGAATAAATGGATGATAGAAATGCATCCTCATTTTTAGGGGGACAAAGAATTCCCGTTTTTCCATCTGTAATAATATTTTTAACCCCGCCACTATTTGCACCAATGACAGGTGTGCCACATGCGAGTGATTCAAGTACAACATTTCCGAATGTTTCAGTAGCTGATGGAAATACCATTATGTTAGAACAAGCATATGCAGCGGCTAAATCTGCACTTTGTAAGTAGCCAGTAAAAGTGACATTTGTTTGCGGAACAGCTTCACGCAAATTTGTTGCTAGAGGTCCGTCTCCTGCGATGAGCCAATGAATGTCGTTTCGAGTATGCGATGTTTTAACGATAAGGTTTTGCAACGTATCAATATCTTTTTCAGGAGCAATTCGTCCTACATAGGAAAGAACATACTTCGCTGTAATATTATATTTTTTTCGGAATAGGTCTGTATTGTAAGCTGGATGAAAGAGTGTGCAATCTACACCACGTCCCCAAATGGAGAGGGCCTGAAAGCCTTTATTTTTTAATTGATGTAATGTTTCAGGGGAGGGAACGAAATTTTTTTGCATATGACTATGAAACCATTTTAAATAGTTCCAAAGCATATTGGTGAGAAATTCAATTTTGTAATAGCGTAAATACGCATCGAAATCAGTATGATAAGAACCGACAACTGGGATGTTTAACTTTTTGGCGTAATACAGTCCACAAAGTCCCATGTTGAAAGGTGTGGCAATGTGAATAATGTCAGGTTTAAAGGAATGAAGTTCCCGTTTAATACGCGGAGTAGGAAAAGAAAAGCGACATTCTGGATATAATATTGTTAACGGGATACTTCTCATCTTGTTCACATTAGCCACGAAATTATCTTCAGCTGTATGTTGAGGGGCGAAAACAGAATAGGCGATCTGTTCTTTCTGAAAGTAACTTGTTAATCGTGCTAACGTTTTCGCAACCCCGTTAACTTGTGGCGTAAAAGTATCGGTAAAAATGGCGACTCTCATCATATCACTCCTTTATGTGAAAAGTGGGATGAATTGATAAAAAGAGATGATGCCAGAGCAAGTGCCAAGGCACATGCCGACGAATACATCTGACGGATAGTGAAGCCCTAAATAAATACGAGAAATACCGACGCATAATGCTAACGGTAATAGGAAAGCAAGTAAGCTTGGATTATAGCAAATAAATGGAATGAAGACAGAGAAAACGGCTGTTGTATGACCAGACGGGAAAGAGTGGTCTTTTAATGGATGGACTGGATATTTCGCATCCTGAATTGTTAAATAAGGACGTTTTCGTGGATACCACCTTTTTAATATTTGTACAGGAATATGGCTAATTGCTAAAGAAATAGCAGTAGCGATTGCCGCTTGGTGTAAAGTCCCTTTTGCAAAAATTAAAAAGAAAAGTGTAAGTGTAATGGAGAAAGTAGCACCACCGATATGGGTAATATTGCTGAAAAAGATATTTAATGTTTTTTGATCAAAGTAGCGATTAATTCCTTTAAAAATGTAACATTCTATTTTATATAATCCACTGACCTTCATGAAAATTCTCCTCCCTCGTTTACATATATATGGAGATATTAGCTTTTATTTTAATAAGATTTTGTTGAGGGAGTAATAATGTTTTGTAAAGAAAAAGTTAGTTTTTATATAAAAAAAGCTGCCAGTATTATGGCAGCAGTAAAATCATTTTTGTAGTGATTTATAATATTGACCTTTTTCAACATACTGCGTACGAATACGCTCCATATCTTTACGGTCTTCTTCTGTTAATTCACGAATGACTTTCGCGGGACGACCGAAAGCTAACGTGTTTGGCGGGATTTTCTTTCCTTGTGAAACGAGGCTTCCAGCGCCGATAAAAGCTCCTTCGCCAATTTCAGCACCATCTAATATAATGGATCCCATTCCAATTAAAGCATCCTTTTTAATATGACAGCTATGTAAAATAACTTGATGCCCAACTGTAACATCATCTTCTAAAATAAGAGGATACTGAGGGCTTTGGTGGAGTGTACATTGGTCTTGTACATTTACTCGGTCTCCGATTATTGTTGGTGACACATCACCACGGATGACTGTATTAAACCAAATACTTGATTCCTCGCCAACGGAAACATCGCCTGTAATCGTAACATAGTCAGCGATAAAAGCACTACTCGAAATTTTCGGATTTTTTTCTTTGTAAGGATATATCATGTAAAGTCTTCCTTTCCTAGAGACTAGTTTTAGTGTATCAAATTATGAGAAAGAGTGAAATGGAGGAGGTCCGTATGTGGAATTATGAAGCAGAGGAAGCGAAAGCTGTCATTGTTATCGTGCACGGCGCAATGGAATATCACGGACGTTACGAAGCCGTTGCGGAAGTGTGGAATCATATCGGCTACCACGTCGTGATGGGGGACCTTCCGTCACATGGAACGACTTCAAGAAATAGAGGACATATTGATTCATTTGATGAATACATAGAGGAAGTTAAATTATGGGTGAAAGAAGCAAGAAAGTATAGGTTACCTATCTTTTTATTTGGTCATAGTATGGGCGGTCTTATCGTCATTCGTATGATGCAAGAAACGAAGAGAGAGGATGTAGATGGTATTGTTTTAAGTTCGCCATGTTTAGGTGTAGCAGCCGGACCTTCTGCTCCACTTCAATTTGCTTCAAAAATATTAAATGTTGTGGCTCCAAAATTGCAATTTGCAACGAATCTTACGGTGGAAATGTCAACAAGGAATCATGAAGTGAGAGATGCAATGGAGAATGATTCATTGTTCTTGCGCAAAGTATCAGTACGTTGGTATAGTGAATTGATTAAGTCTATCGAAATTGCTCATAAAAAAATAGACGATTTTCCAGACGTTCCGCTCTTGCTAATGCAAGCATGTGAGGATAAACTTGTAGATAAAACACGTGTCCGCATGTGGTTTGATAATGTTAAAATAGGTGATAAGGCATATAAAGAATGGCCGAATTGTTATCACGAGTTATTAAATGAGTATGAGCGTGATGAAATTTTGAATTATATTCAGTCATTTACTGAAATACATGTCAATAATATAGTAAAAACAAACAAATAAATCATTATTTGTACATTTAATAGAGGAGATGAAGGAAGAAGTGAACGTACCGAGTAATCCCATAACGCTCATGGCGAAAGTATACCGTGATGTGTTTCCGGTTGTACACCATGAGCTAGCGATGTGGAAAGAGCGTGCCTACCATATTCCGAATGATGAGCTTCATAGTCAGGCAATCGCAAGTATTGAGCATAAAACGTTTCATTGTGAGGGTGGTGGCATTTTATCGCTGCTAGCAAATGAACACCGAGAGGAATGCATTCGTTTTATCGTAGCGTATCAAACAATCAGCGATTATTTAGATAATTTATGTGACCGCAGTACATCACTTGACCCAAATGATTTTGCCGCACTGCATGAATCTATGTTAATGGCATTATCACCTGAAGTAGAAGGTGGCGGTAATTATTATCGCTATCGTGATGATCAAGATGATGGTGGTTATTTAGATGAACTTGTTGAAACGTGCCAAGATGTTTTAAAGAAAACGAAGCACTATGACAAAATTGCTCCTGTTCTTCATGAACTTGCTTGTTATTATTGTGATTTACAAATTCATAAACACGTGAAGTTAGAAGAAAGAGAACCGCGCCTGAAAACATGGTTTGAAGCACATAAAGAAAACTTACCTGAGATGAGCTGGTTTGAATTTTCAGCATGTGCCGGTTCTACGCTTGGAATTTTCTGTCTTGTAGCATATGCATTTCATGATGAATTACATGATGAAGATATTGCGAAAATTAGACAAGGATACTTCCCTTACGTACAAGGACTTCACATCTTACTTGATTATTTCATCGATCAAGAAGAAGATCGTATCGGCGGGGATTTGAATTTCTGTAGTTATTATGAAAACGAGCAAGCGATATTAGATCGTATGAAACACTTTGTAGAAGAAGCAGAGAAGAGCATTGGTGATTTACCTCATGCGAAGTTTCATCGTCTCATAAGCCGAGGATTACTTGGTATTTATTTATCAGACCAAAAAGTATCAGCACAAAAGAATATGCACAAAATGGCACGGCGCATTGTAAAATACGGAGGTCTCACTTCACGATTCTTCTATTGGAACGGGAAGATGTACCGAAAGAAAATGGCGCAGTGATGAAGAAAACCACTCATGTAGAGTGGTTTTTTTTATTATGACCGTATTTTTGAAAATACATATATGAGAAGTTCAATTGCAAAAATAACTAAAACAGATAGTCCGAATAAAGGCATGACAGCGCCTAGTATAACCATCATGATAAAGAAAACGAATATACTTTTCTTATCTCTTTGTTTTGGAGGTGCTGCTAATTTTCCTTTCGGCTTTCTTGCTAACCACATTTTTATTCCGTAATAAATGAGAAGTAGTAGAGATAATGTCGTTAGTAAGCATAATATTTTATTTGGCCATCCGAATAAATGTCCTTCATGAAGCGGGATACCGTAAGTGAACCATTGTGCAAGTAATCCATAATCACGATAGTCCGTTTTTGAAATGAGTTCCCCGCTATATTGATCAAAGTAAGCTGTTATCTCTTCACTTGGTGCAACATGCATCCCTGTAATACCAGAACCGCTCGATTTCGAAACAGTGAATACACCTTTCGGATCAGCTGGTAGTGAAATAACATATGGCTTCTTTATTTCAATTCCTTTTTGTAATTCATCGACAGAAATTGCTTTCGGTTCATTTGAATTCGATTCAGGAGGAGCTTCTTTTCTTGTTGCCCACGGCAATTCTTTTACCTTTGATTCAGGCGGTGCCATGTACAATTTTGGATATCCGAGTGATTCATTAGAAGATGCAATTTTATAAATTTGGTTCCCCATAAATCCTGACCATGGCAATCCAGATGCGATTAGCAGAAAGAGAGGAATTGTAAATATAATACCGATAATAGAATGACGTCTTTTTGCTTTCTCTCGCTTATTGGATGAGGGTGTGTTTTTGAATTGGCGTATACTCATGTACAATCCGGTTACGATTAAAAAGATTGTCCAGCATGCCGCAAGTTCTACAGTATAGTTGACGACAGTGCCACCAACTAAAAGAGAACTATGTAATTCCCTCATTATATTGGCAAATGTTTCACTTGCGTTTTGATCCCCAACAATTTGATTATTACTATCTAAATACACATATTTTTGTTGCCCAGTATACTCATTTGCAATCGTAAGTCTCGTATTATAATCCCCATTAAATTCACTAATTTTCGCCACGCTATAATGTGGATATTTTTTCTCTGTTAAGGAAATAGAATCAGACATCGAAATAGATTCTGTTTGAGCACTCTTCCCAAAATATAAATCTTTATAGATGAAATCTTCAACTTCCTCCCGAAATAAATACCCAATTCCGCTTAGTGACAAAGTAATAAGAAGCGGCGTAATAAAAAGCCCAGCATAAAAATGCCAACGCCAAAAAATGTAATGAAGCGAACGATTTTGTTTCATACTTTCAGTTCCCCTAACCTTCCCTATATGAATAACTACTTATTTAATATAGCGAGATTAAGTGTGATTACTTTGAAAGAATTGTGAAGAAAGTTAAAAGTTTTTAGGGGTTTCAACATTTATAAATATTTCTTCTTATTTGATAAATACATCTCAACAACCGCTTTCGCAAGACATTGAGCAGAATCAACAAAATCCTCACTCGCCACCACATTCAAATCGGTACATGCGATAATTGCAGTATCTACTTCATCTTCCAACTGTAAAACGAGCGCATTCCACAATTCGCGAGCTTCTTCACTCTCTCCAGATTTAATCCAAGTAATAATTTGATTAATCATTTCCTGCCATTTTTCATGATGAATGTACTCTATATTACGTTTTGCAATCCCATCTTGGTAAATCCCAGCTTGAACAGTTGCTTCTGTTGCGAGAAGAGCAACTCTTTTTGTATTTTCAGGAATTGTTTTTAACGTCTCATCAACTATATTCAAAATAGGAATAGAAAGAGATCGCTGTAATTCTTCAAAATAAAGATGCGCCGTATTGCACGGCATAGCGATAAAGCTTGCGCCAGTACTTTCAAGTTTTTGTGCTCCTTCAATAATCGCTTTTTTCATCGCTTCGTGATCAATAGGGCGATCCATGTAAAACGGTGTTGGGCACGAGTAAATCATCATATGAGGAAAGTCCATATCATGCTTTGCTCCATATATTGTTTGGCACTTTGCTACAACTATATCGACGAATGGTCCAGTTGATTTTGGTCCCATTCCTGCTAGTATTCCGATCATTGTTTCGTCTCCTTTAAAATGTAATTAAAAACGTTTTTTGCGAACAATAAAAAGAAATAAGGTAAATAATAAAAATGAATATATGATAGCCCAAGCTGTGAGCCATAGCGTGTGAGTCAGTATATTATATTTGTATTGTCCAAGCATTAGAAAGCTTTCGACAGGGGGGAAAAACCATAGTAATTCTTTTTTAAATCGGATAGATGCGATCGTTATAAGCAATATGAATGTAAGGCTAAGCCAAGCAGTGCTTGCTTTTTGAATTATATTTCTTGTAAATAATGTTGCGATTGAAATTCCTAGTATAGAGAAAGACATGTGAGCGAAAAATCCGACTAGAAATAAAGAAACTGTCATTTTTTCATTAAACATTTGCAAAAAAATTGGGTAGATTACGGATATAAAAGATAACACAGTACAAATGAGAAGAGCTGTAATATATTTACCAACGTATAATGCTGAAATGTTATTTGTGTGTGAAATAGTAATTTGTTCTTGGACAGGGTCTTCTGTATGAAAAATTGTGACTGTAATCCAGGCAGATAATAAATAAAGTGCGAGTGCTGTTTCTAAATATGTCGGTACAATAGGAGTCGGTTTATATGTATATACAAAAAGCAAGCTCACAAAGTACATCGCAATAGGAGGGATGTACTTATACGATTTTGTATAGTCGAGAAAATGGTAACGAATAAGCGCAAACATAATAAACCTTCTTTCGATTTAAAAGTTAGGTTGTAGCAGTGTGATAGATGCTTTTTTATGTAATAAAAACTGAAGCATTTCGTTTGTATATTCCTTTTCGATTTGTAATTGAATAAGGTTTTGATTTGAATTGTGTGTAACGTGTATAAAGCCTAATTGTTTCCGTAGTTCTATCGCTGAAAATGTGTCGTGAACGATTGCTTCAATATAGACTTGTTCTGCCCCTTTTTGTATAAAGGTATCTGCTATGATTGTATGATTTGCTAACGTCACAATTCTATCGGCGAAGTTTTCTAATAGTTGTTTTTCATGACATGTGAAGAGTATAGATATGCCGTGTTGTTTTAATGAGAGTAAAATATGTTCTAGTTCTTGCTGAGAGTTAGGATCGAGCCCAGAAAGCGGTTCATCTAAAATTAATAAATGTACGTCCGTAAGTAATGCTTGCATAATGCCTGTTTTTTGTTTCATACCTTTTGAAAAGTTTCGTACAAGAGAATGCCTTGCATGAAGTAAATGAAAAGATTCAAGGAGCATCGGAATTTTATTTCTTACATATGCTGTTGATAAGCCGTGAATGCAGCCGAGATGATATAAATAATCCTCTAATGTAAAACGAATCCCTTCAGGAAAATGTTCAGGTACATAGCCGATTTGTATATGTTCTTTTCTTTGAAGTGTCCCTGCTGTAGGTGAAATAAATCCTGCAATTATTTTGAGTAAAGTACTTTTTCCAGTCCCGTTCCCGCCAATAATAGCGAGCGCTTCTCCTTCTGGAATGGATAAATCAATGTTGTCTAGTATAAGTGATTTGCCATACTTCTTTTGAATTCCCCTTAGTTCTACTAGCAAAGTTCTATCCTTCTTTCTTTAAATATTGTATATATCCATTATATAGGAGAATAACAAAAAGACGTGCAGTGAATACACGTCTTTTTTTGTTATGTTTTGTCGAATCGTCGATATATTATCGCTTCTCAATCGCCACAATAAATGGCGGGTTATTTTGCTGGTTAATGAAGCCGTATCGCAGTACGTGCGCTTGTTTTTGGTCTAGTTCTTCGGCAAATTTGAGAACAGCGTCGCGTTCTACTTGTCCTTCTGGATGTCCGTGGTAAATAACAAGGACGATGATACCTTCAGGTGCCATTACTTCTAATAATTGTTCAATCGCTGAGATTGTTGAGTTCGGTTTTGTAACGATATGCTTGTCTCCGCCTGGAAGGTAACCTAAGTTGAAAATTGCGCCTGTTACTTTTCCTTTTGCATCTTCCGGTAATACGGATAGAAGCGTATCGTGACTATCGTGAACTAAAACAGTACGTTCAAAAAGCTCTTTTTCTTTTAGACGAGTTGTTGAGCTTTCAATTGCCTCTTTTTGAATATCAAATCCAAATACTTTTCCGTTATCTCCAACGATTTCAGCTAGGAAGCAAGTGTCATGCCCATTGCCGAGTGTTGCATCTACAGCGTAATCGCCTTCTTTTACTGCTGTTTGCAAGAGAGTGCGAGCAAACGGTAATACACGTTCTAATTTCATTTTTGTTTCTCCTCATTTGCATATTTTCCTTGCCAGCTTCCGCGGCGTACAAATTCTGCATCGATGGAATTTAATACTTCCCATTTATTTAAGCTCCACATTGGGCCAATCATTAAATCAGGTGGACCGTCACCTGTGATACGGTGCACAATTACGTCTTCTGGAATAATTTCAAGTTGGTCAACAACGAGACTTACGTAATCCTCAAGAGAAAGGAACTCGAGTTGTCCTTTTTCATATTGCTTCACCATTGGCGTTCCTTTTAATAAGTGAAGTAAGTGGATTTTAATTCCTTGTACGTCAAGCTTCGCTACTTCACGAGCTGTTTCCATCATCATGTCGTAATCTTCAAGTGGAAGGCCGTTAATAATATGAGAACAAACTCGAATGCCGTGCTTACGTAATTTATTTACACCTTCCACATAAGACGGATAATCGTGAGCGCGATTAATAAGATTTGCAGTACGTTCATGAACAGTCTGTAGTCCGAGTTCAACCCAAAGGTAAGTGCGTTTATTTAAGTCCGCTAAATATTCAACAACATCGTCCGGTAAACAATCTGGACGAGTCGCAATAGAAAGACCGACAACGTCTTTTTCTGCTAGAAGCGGTTCGAATTTTTCTTTTAACACTTCAAGTGGTGCATGTGTATTTGTGTACGCCTGGAAATAAGCGATACATTTTCCGTCTTTCCACTTTGAGCGCATTTTTTCTTTCATTTCATGATATTGCGTTATAACATCATCGCGGCGATCGCCAGCGAAGTCACCAGATCCAGCAGCACTGCAAAATGTACAACCGCCATAAGCAACTGTACCGTCACGGTTCGGGCAATCGAAGCCAGCATCTAATGAAACTTTAAAGATTTTTTCACCAAATTCATTTCGTAAATGATAATTCCATGTATGATAACGTTTATTGTCGTTTGTATATGGAAAAGGGTTTTGAACCTTCATTACTTTCCCTCCTAAGCCGAGTCAAAATAACACAAAATCCATTATAACATACTCATAAGGTTCATAAGGAAGGGACACACTAAAGGGGAATTGAAGCAAGGAGGGACAATTATGGCAGAGCGTCAATCACTTGAATCGTATATTACACAAGCGGAACAAGCGGTGGAATATGCGAAAGAACAATTAGACCAAGGTATGAGACAAGAGCATTATAATACGATGGAGTATTCGGATGCGCAGTTACAATTAGAACAAGCGTATAACGATTTACAAACGATGCAACAACATGCAAATGATGAGCAACGTGAGCAATTAAATAGAGCACGTATGGCAATTCGCCAATTGCAACATCAAATGATTATTACACCGCACTAATAAGGAGTGAATGTAATGGCGAAACGTTCAGATCAAAATAACCCAGAGCAAAAAACACAAAATGGACATAACGCTGAGTTTTCGAATGAACTTGATCCGATTGTTCAAGTAAAACAGCGTAATAGTAAAAAAGGACAACCTCAAAAGTCGAAACAATCAGAGTAGACCAGGTCGCAATATGACCTGGTTTTATTTTGCTATATGACAATAATGTAAGATTCCTGTAAGGTTTGCCGATAGTTGTAATTGTCCTTTTCCAGTAGAGTAAGGGAGGATTAAATTTTGGACAAGGAGCTGCTTTATGGGGAACAATATTACAAACAAACGAATTGATGAGTTAGATTACATTCGTGGCTTTGCACTACTGGGGATTATTTTAGTAAATATTCTTGCACTACTTCATATTAAAATCCCAGATCCTAATACAGTGGATGCGAGCTATCAAAGGTTTCTATACTTATTTGTAGAAGGTCGTTTCTTCTCAATCTTCTCATTCTTATTTGGAGTAGGATTTTATATCTTTATTTCAAGAGCGATTGCGAAAGGGAAAAATGGCTATGTTTTATTTTTACGTCGCTTAGTAGCATTATTTATTTTTGGTTTAATTCATCAAATGTTTCAGCCTGGGGAAGCGCTGGCGTTATACGCAATTTGCGGATTAATCGTTTTACCGTTTTATAAAGCGAAAAAAGCAGTGAACCTAGTACTAGGACTTATTTTGACAATTGCCTTCAGTGTAATGGGAGTTAAAGAACTATTACCACTTGGCTTAATTTTATTAGGGCTTGCTGCAGGACAATATCGTGTATTTGAAAACCTTGTGCAAAATATAAAGAAAGTCGCTATTTTTACAGGTATTATGTTTGTTTTAAGTGTCATAGCTGTATGGTATCAATATGGGCACGTTCCTGCTGAACCATTTATAAATATGATACTTGAGAATGAGGATGGAACAATGAATGCTGCAAGCCAATTTTTAAAAATTGGTGTTACAGTTGGACCGATTATTTCAGCTTTCTATGTTGGAGCATTAATTTTATTACTTCAATTAAAACTAGTTCAAACATTGTTAGCACCACTGAAATATTATGGCCGAATGGCTTTAACGAATTATATTGGACAAACTGCAATGATTTTAATCGCAGGAAGTGTATTTAACTTTGCAGAAAACTTAACTTACATGCAGACGTTATATGTATGTATTGCAATTTATGCAATTCAAATTGTATTTAGCGTAATTTGGATGAAAATCTTTAAAATGGGTCCATTAGAATGGATTTGGCGTGTTATTACCTATTGGACGGTAACACCTTTAAAGAAATAAAGAGAGAAGTGGGCTGTTCCTTTTGTGGAACAGCCCATTTTTATTGTCATTTTTTTCGGAAAGTCGATATTCGTTCGCGAATCACCGATATATTTGAGAAATTGCTAATAAAATTTCATTTATCACCGAACCTTACACACTTATCTTTTTTATATTACAAAAGTGTAAGGTAAATGTAATGTTAACAAATAGCAGTTCGCCTCTAAAAAGCGCAAAATAGGTAATGGAAAAACAAGCGTAGGAGGATATATATGACGAAACCAGTTGTAGACGTGAAAAACGTCCAAAAAGTGTACGGTAAAAAAGGTGAGAACCAATCACATGCGTTAAAAGGTGTTTCATTCTCAATTCAAGAGGGTGAGTTTGTAGGGATTATGGGACCATCTGGTTCTGGTAAAACGACATTATTAAACGTAATTTCAACACTTGATAAAGCAACGGGCGGCGTTGTTGAAATTGCGGGTACGGATATTACGAAAATGAAGCAAGGTGAACTTTCTGATTTCCGTTCACAAAAATTAGGATTCATTTTCCAAGACTTTAACCTATTAGAGAACTTATCTATTTATGAAAACATCGCACTTCCATTATCTCTTCAAGGTGTCGCGTCACGTAATATTGGACCGAAAGTAGAAAAAGTAGCGGATATGTTAGGGATTACAGAAATTCTTCAAAAGTATCCATCTGAAGTATCTGGTGGACAGAAACAACGTTCAGCAGCAGCACGTGCGTTAGTGCATGAACCTGCAATTATTTTAGGGGACGAGCCAACAGGAGCGCTTGATTCTAAAAATGCAACGAGTTTACTTGATGCGATGACAAACTTAAATAAAGATCAAGGCGTATCTATTATGATGGTTACACATGATCCGTATAGTGCAAGTTACTGTCAGCGTATTTTATTCATTCAAGATGGTGAGCTATATAAAGAAATTCACCGCGACGGTACACGTGAAGAGTTTTATAAAGAAATTTTAGATGTGCTTGCGGACTTAGGTACACAAAAAGCGTAAGAAAGGAGGTTCTAGAGCATGTTATTCAAACTTTCCATGTCAGGGCTAAAAAGTAAGCTGAAAGATTATATCGTCTTACTTGTCGGTCTTGTCATGTCTATCTCAATTTTTTATATGTTTCAAACGTTAGCGCTGAATAAAGCGTTTATCGAATCCAACTCAGTTATTCAATCAATTGGATTCGTATTCCAAGCAGGTTCATTTTTATTAGCTATCATAACGTTCTTCTATATTTTATATGCGAACTCTTTCTTATTATCTCTTCGTCAAAAAGAGTTTGGTATGTATATGATGTTAGGAGCGAAAAAACATAAAGTTACATTACTTATGTTTATTGAAACGATTGTATTAGGTGCTGCTTCTCTTGCAATTGGACTTGTGGTTGGGGTAGGACTTGCAGAAGGTATCGGACAGTTATTAATGAAACAATTAGAATTTGCTGGTGAAGGCTATAAAGCATTCTACCTGCCATCTATGACTGTTACTTGCATCTTCTTCTTTGCGCTATTTATATTATCAGCAATTATGAACAGTATTAAATTATCACGTATTTCTGTACTGCAACTTGTACATGCAGATGCGCAAACAGAGCGTGTTGCAGTAAAAGGAAAAATGACAGGTTTAGTTGCATTCCTAGCGGTTATTTTATTAGGAATTGGCTATGCATCAATGATTTACATGGAAAAACTAAGAGAAATGGGAATCCTTATTGCATTAATTACAACAACAGCTGGTACTTACATGCTATTTGGATCACTCCTTCCAGTCATTATTAAAAAGTTAAAGAGTAATAAAAAGCGTAGTGAAAAAGGACTTAATGCTTTTACATTTGCACAATTAAATTTCCGTATTAATAGCTTAACGAAAGTGCTTGCTACGGTAGCAATGTTAGTTGCTCTTGGAGCTGGTGCAATTTCAGGTGGTATGGCGTTTAAAAATAACGTTATAAAAACGGTTGATGGATTTGAAATTTATGATTCAGTTATTCATAATCCTACAGCCGAAGAGAAGAAAATTTTAGAGGGCATATCATTTAAAAGTAAAGCTGAGTATCGTTATAAAGTAGACGACAAATATATTTATTATGTAAAAGAAGATTTAGAGAAACATAAGCCATTTATTCGAAATGGTGTAGGTAAAGAGAATTTCGGTAAATATAAAGAAATTTCAGGAGAGGCTCCAGTAGGTACAGTAGCAGGAGTGAGCTCAGAACAAACTCAAAATGAACAAGCAATGCCTGAAGAATGGGATGAGGCATTTAGAACAATCCAACCATATTATATATACCAAGATCGTGCCATTAAAATTGTAGATCAAAAAATGTACGATACTGTAAATGGTAAAGAAGGAATCGTATTTACTGGAAAAACAGGCGATTTCGTAGCACACACAAAAGAATGGAAAAAACTTGACGAGTTGCAGCTAGCTAAATATAAAAATATAAAAGCTGAGCAAATGAGTAGTAAATATCAAGTGTATGACATGTTCTACGGTCTTGCGAGCGGAACAGTGTTTATGGGCTTCTTCCTTGGAATTGCTTTCTTAGCAATGATGGCAAGCTGTCTTATGTTCAAAATTCTTTCTGGTGCATCAAAAGATATTACGCGTTATCAAATGCTTCGTAAAATCGGTGTACGCCGTGAATTATTAACGAAATCAATTTATAAAGAGTTATTCTTAGTATTCTTATTCCCAGCAATTGTGGGTATCGCTCACGTATTAGTTGGTATGAATATTTTCGGATTTATTTTAGTCGATCCGTACTTCCGTATTTGGGTACCAATCGTAATTTTCGTAGTTATTTACACGATTTATTACCTTATTACAGTTCAATTGTATAAAGGAATTGTTCTTCCGAAAGAAGATTAATAAAAAACCGAGCGAAATCGCTCGGTTTTTATTATTTTCAGAAAAAACACTTTAATGTTACTGAAATGTATAATATAATGTAAATAAGTAACGTAATATAAAAGTAGAAGCAGCTGGATAAGGAAAGGAGGAATCCAATCTATAGAAAGAAGCTGAACTTTTATCCCCTATTTCTTTTCTAACCACAACGTATTTGTACAATTGTAAATTTCCAAATTGAAAACTGCTTGGATCACAAAAGTATATTGTGAAAATAATGGATAATACATGGAAATCTCATAGCATGATAAGGTAAAATGGACAACATGATGAGAAAATTACCGTTCATAAGATGAGGAGAATACATGTATGGAAGTTGTAGAGGCATTAAAAGATATAAACCAAATTGAGGCTATGAAAAAATATTTAAAAGAGCACTCCCAGCGAGATTATCTTTTATTTGTTATTGGAATTAACACAGGATTAAAAATTACAGAACTACTTAGTATGAAATTTGAAGATGTATTACATGAAGACGGGACTGTTAAAGAGTTTTATACTCTTCCTGTGAAAGATGAAAAATTTAAACAAGATATTTATTTAAATACAAAAGTAAAAGAAGCGCTTTTAGATTACGTACAATCTATTGGCGTTAAAAGAGAAAATTACGTATTTCAATCTAATAAAACGCCAAATTCAATTACGCGCCAACAAGCGTATCGTGTAATTCATAATGCTGCAGAAGCAGTTGGAGTTGTTGGTAAAATCGGAACGAATTCAATGCGAAAAACGTTTGGATTTCATGCATACAAAAGAGGGATAGCGATTGCGCTATTGCAAAAACATTTTCATCACGCGACTCCATCAGAGACGTTAAAGTATTTAGGTATCTCAAAAGATGAAACCTTTAAAACGGAGATTGATGTCGATTTATAAAAGCCGTAACTAAAAAATTAGGGGGCGGAAAATATGAATATTAGAGAGAGTGAACTGCCGGGTATTGGATGTAAGTTTGAAGTGATTACAAAAGGTAATGAAAAGATGGTTATCGTTATTCATGATGATGGCCGAAGAGAAATGTACCATTTTGATGCGGATCATGAGGAGAGTATTTCAAGCGTCTCTCTTCGTGATTCCGAAGCGAGACAAATTGCAGCTATATTGGGCGGAATGGTATATAGACCACAAGCTTTAGATACGATTGAAATGGCTTTTGAAGGATTATCAATAGAGTGGTTTAAGGTGGAAAATAATGCACCAGTCGTACAAAAAACAATTGGTAGTTTACATGTCCGAAACACATATAATGTAACAATCATTGCCATTTTGAAAAAGAATATGAAGAAGTTCTTTAATCCAGGCCCAGATTCTATCATTGAAGCTGGCGATATGCTCGTATTATCAGGCGAAAGACATGAAGTAAAAAGAATTATTAATGAGTTGCTTTCAGTAGGAGGGGATTTATAATCGATGGATACTTTAATCTTTGAAGTTGGAACTGCGTTAGTATTAGTCGCTTTTGCAGCTATTCTCGCTGCAAAGTTAAAGTTCTCGATTATTCCGTTTCTCATTATACTCGGTATGCTAGTGGGGCCTCATGCCCCAGATTTAGGGCTTATCGATTTAAGATTTATTGAAAGCGGAGAAGTTATTTCCTTCCTCGGCCGTGTTGGCGTTATATTCCTCTTATTCTATTTAGGCTTAGAATTCTCAATTAAAAAATTAATTAAATCAGGAAAATCAATTGCTTTTGGGGGAACTGTTCATATATCGCTTAATTTTATATTAGGTTTACTTTACGGATATATAATGGGTTTCCCCTTATTAGAAACATTAATTATTGCTGGGATCATAACAATTTCATCGAGTGCAATTGTTGCGAAAGTAATTGTTGATTTAAGAAGATCTGGTAATAAAGAGACGGAGCTAATTTTAGGAATCATTATGTTTGACGATATCTTTTTAGCGGTATATTTATCAGTCGTTTCAGGATTAGTACTCGGAGGGGCAACGTCATTTGTAGGTGCTCTTACATCCATTTTAATTGCAGTAGGATATATGTTACTATTCTTTGTAGTTGCTAGAAAAGCTACACGATTTTTAAATAAAATGTTAGATATTTCATCCAATGAAATATTTATTATCGTAATATTCGCTATTTTGTTCTTCGTAGCAGGATTTTCAGAAACGATTCATGTTGCAGAGGCGATTGGAGCATTATTATTAGGGCTCGTCTTTTCTGAAACAGAGCATAGTGATCGAATTGAACAGCTCGTTGTTCCGTTTCGTGATTTCTTTGGAGCTATATTCTTTTTCAGCTTCGGTTTAAGTATAGACCCATTTTCGCTTGGAGGAGCAGTGTGGTTGGCATTAGGAGCAGTTTTCATTACTCTTATCGGTAATTTTACTGCTGGAATGGTTGCGGGACGTAAAGCCGGGTTATCACATAAGGCTTCTACAAATATCGGTTTAACACTTGTATCACGCGGAGAATTTTCCATTATCGTCGCTAATATTGGAATTGCGGGCGGCTTAATGGCAACGATTAAACCGTTCTCAGCTTTGTATGTTTTAATATTGGCATCGTTAGGACCTTTGTTAACGAAAGAATCTGGAAGAATATATTCCTTACTAGATAAAATATTTAAATGGAGCGCTAAAGAACGTGCGAAGCGAGAAAAAGAAGTTGGATAGTAGAAATAAGGGAGACTGCATGAACTTTATGCAGTCTCCCTTATTTCTATATTGTTACGGATGTCGTTTTTTGTCGGTAAGTCGATATATTTAGAAAATCGCTGATATATTTTCAAGCAGGGATAAATATAATTTCATTTACCGATAAACCATTATCTGAATTTCATCAACTATTAATCAGTTGCCTTCCTATTTAAAAACGACTACAATTTTACTGTTATATATGAACGAAAAAAATAGAATAGGAGGGGAAACTATGCCAAGGAAAGTATGGCTATTAGTAGCTGGGATGATTATTAATGTCACGGGTGCTTCTTTTTTATGGCCTTTTAATACAATTTATTTGCATGATCACCTAGGAAAATCTTTATCTGTGGCCGGGATGGTACTAATGATCAACTCGCTTACTGGTGTAATCGGAAACTTGCTCGGCGGTGTTTTATTTGATAAATGGGGCGGTTATAAATCAATTTTAGTAGGGATTGTCATTACACTCGTATCGATTTTAGGTCTTGTGTTCTTCCACGGTTGGCCGTTATATGTTGTGTGGCTAGCGTTAATCGGCTTCGGTTCTGGGATGGTCTTCCCATCGATGTATGCGATGGTTGGTACGGTTTGGCCAGAGGGCGGAAGACGAGCGTTTAATGCGATGTACGTTGGACAAAACGTTGGTATTGCGATTGGAACAGCGTGTGGTGGTTTAGTTGCTTCATATCGTTTTGATTATATTTTCTTAGCGAACTTTATTTTATACTTTGTTTTCTTCTTAATTGCTTTTATTGGATTCCGTGGTATGGAAGACAAGAAAGAGCCAGGAGTGCAAAAAGAAGTTGAGACGAAAAAAGGTTGGTCACTTACACCTGGATTCAAAGCACTTCTTATCGTATGTGTAGCATATGCTTTATGCTGGGTTACATACGTACAGTGGCAAGGAGCGATTGCAACACATATGCAAGAATTGAATATTAGCCTTCGTCACTATAGTTTATTATGGACGATAAACGGAGCGATGATTGTTTGTGCGCAGCCACTTGTTAGTATGCTAATTCGCTGGATGAAGCGTTCTTTAAAACAGCAAATTATGATTGGAATCTTCATTTTTGCGGCGTCATTCATTGTGTTAAGTCAAGCGCAGCAATTTACGATGTTTCTCATTGCGATGGTAACATTAACAATTGGTGAGTTATTTGTATGGCCAGCGGTGCCGACGATTGCAAATATACTTGCGCCAAAAGATAAACTAGGTTTTTATCAAGGTGTTGTAAATAGTGCGGCGACTGTAGGGAAAATGTTCGGGCCGGTCGTTGGCGGAGCGATTGTTGATTTATACAATATGGAAGTATTGTTTATAGCAATCATGGTAATGCTTGTAGTAGCGCTTATAGCAACGAGTATTTATGATAAACGAGTAAAAGTAGAAGAAACTGTTGAAGAAAAAATTGCAGTTTAGTTTGACGGAACATGTAACATGTTTTAGAATATATTTAAATAAAACAACCTTTAGAACAAGGGAGATAGCTCGGCTGTCCAAAGACGAATTCGTTAGTGATTAAAAGTAACGATTAACCGAGAAGCCTTCGCTTTAAGTAAGCTCTTAAGAGATACTAGTTGAAGGATAGTTCACTTAACTTATATGTGTAATAACAGTGAGAAGGAGTAGTAGTAATAGAAGCTGGTTTAGAGAGTTGACGGTCGGTGCAAGTCAATCCACGTTTCGTTATGAACTCGCCTTTGAGTTGCAGTTGTGAAACTAATAGTAGCAATTGCCGTTAATCCACGTTACGGATCTAAGCGAATGTATATTTGTACATTAATTTAGGGTGGTACCGCGGGAATCTATAACCTCTCGTCCCTTTCTAGGGATGAGAGGTTTTTTGTATTTTGGGCGGTGAAAATAAATAGAATTTCAAGGAGGGTATCTCATGAGCTTTAATCATCAAGATATTGAGAAGAAGTGGCAAGGGTACTGGGAAGAGAATAAAACATTCCGTACGCCAGATGAGACAGAAAAACCAAAATTTTATGCACTAGATATGTTCCCATATCCATCAGGTGCAGGCCTACACGTAGGACATCCAGAAGGTTATACAGCGACAGATATTTTATCTCGTATGAAGCGTATGCAAGGATATAACGTTCTTCATCCAATGGGATGGGATGCATTCGGTCTTCCAGCAGAGCAATATGCACTTGATACTGGAAACAGTCCGGCAGAATTTACAGAGATTAATATTAATACGTTCCGTAATCAAATTAAAGCATTAGGCTTCTCTTATGATTGGGATCGTGAAGTAAATACAACAGATCCAAACTACTACAAGTGGACACAATGGATCTTCCTAAAACTATTTGAAAAAGGTTTAGCTTACGTTGATGAAGTACCTGTAAACTGGTGCCCAGCGCTTGGTACAGTACTTGCAAACGAAGAAATCATTGACGGTAAGAGTGAGCGCGGCGGACATCCAGTTGAGCGTCGTCCGATGAGACAGTGGATGTTAAAAATTACAGCTTACGGAGATCGTCTATTAGAAGATCTAGATGAGCTTGATTGGCCAGAAAGCTTAAAAGATATGCAACGTAACTGGATCGGTCGTTCTGAAGGTGCAGAAGTGCACTTCAATATCGACGGTACAGACGAGAAATTCACAGTTTTCACAACGCGCCCTGATACATTATTCGGTGCAACATACTGTGTACTTGCTCCGGAACATGCACTTGTTGCAGAAATTACAACAGCAGATCAAAAAGAGGCTGTAGAAGCTTACATTAACTCTGTTAAAATGAAGAGCGATTTAGAGCGTACAGAACTTGCAAAAGAGAAAACTGGTGTATTCACTGGTGCTTATGCAGTTAACCCAGTAAACGGTGAGAAATTACCAATCTGGATCGCTGATTACGTTCTTGCAACTTACGGAACAGGTGCTGTAATGGCAGTTCCAGCTCACGATGAGCGTGATTATGAATTCGCATCAGTATTCAATCTTCCAATGAAGGAAGTTGTAAAAGGCGGAGACATTACGAAAGAAGTGTACACAGGTGATGGTGCACACGTAAACTCAGCATTCCTTGATGGTTTAAATAAAGAAGAAGCAATCGCAAAAATGATTGAATGGCTTGAAGTAACGAGCGCAGGAAATCAAAAAGTAACGTACCGTCTACGTGACTGGTTATTCAGCCGTCAACGTTACTGGGGTGAGCCAATTCCAGTAATCCACTGGGAAGATGGCACAATGACAGCTGTGAAAGAAGAAGAATTACCATTAGTTCTTCCAAAAACAGAAAACATCCGTCCTTCAGGTACAGGTGAATCACCACTAGCTAACATTGAAGAGTGGGTAAATGTTGTTGATCCTGAAACTGGTAAAAAAGGTCGTCGTGAAACGAATACAATGCCGCAATGGGCTGGTAGCTGCTGGTATTACCTACGTTACATCGATCCAAACAATAGCGAAGCACTTGTAGATCCTGAAAAAGTAAAACAATGGCTTCCAGTTGATATTTATATCGGTGGTGCAGAGCACGCTGTACTTCACTTACTATATGCTCGTTTCTGGCATAAAGTATTATACGATATCGGTGTAGTTCCAACAAAAGAGCCGTTCCAACAATTATTCAACCAAGGTATGATTCTAGGTGAAAACAACGAGAAAATGAGTAAATCAAAAGGTAACGTTGTAAACCCTGATGATATCGTAGCAAGCCACGGTGCAGATACACTTCGTCTATACGAAATGTTCATGGGACCATTAGATGCTTCAATCGCTTGGTCTGAAAATGGTCTTGATGGAGCTCGTCGTTTCCTAGACCGCGTATGGCGTCTATTCATTCAAGATAGCGGTGAATTAAGTGAGAAAATTACTGATGCACCAAATAAAGAACTTGAAAAAGCTTACCACCAAACAGTGAAGAAAGTAACAGAAGACTATGCAGAGCTTCGCTTCAATACAGCGATTTCTCAAATGATGGTATTCATCAATGATGCATACAAAGCTGAAACACTTCCAAAAGAATATGTAGAAGGTTTCGTAAAAATGATTGCACCAGTTGCACCTCACATCGGGGAAGAGCTATGGAGCAAACTTGGATACAATGAAACAATCACATATGCAAGCTGGCCAACATTTGATGAGTCTAAACTTGTAGAAGATGAAGTTGAAATCGTTGTTCAAGTTATGGGCAAAGTTCGCGCAAAACTAACAATGAGTAAAGATGCATCAAAAGAAGAAATGGAACAACTTGCACTTGAAGCAATTCAAGACCAAATCGAAGGAAAAACAGTTCGTAAAGTAATTGTTGTTCCTGGAAAACTTGTTAACGTTGTTGCAAATTAATTCATTCTAAATAAAAGCTCAGAGTATTTATACTCTGAGCTTTTTTGTGTAGAAAATGATCTCAGGATCCCCTTCATCTAAATTTTCAACTATTCCACTACGTACAAATCCATTCGTCGAAGAAAAGATTTTTTGAGTAGGGGAATGACTTAACATATATGAGATTAAAGAGCTTGCATAGCCTCGCCTCGCCTTCTTTTAGTTAGCGAAATAATGGTTAATGAGAGGAAAGTACAACCAAAGAAATTTGTATCGTATGTTAGAAAACCAGAAATAGAATTGTTTTCTTTTACAATGATGCATTTGCCCTCATCGATAGTGTGTTTAATATAATCTCGTCTACTATCATCTCCGATTACATCAATATCTATATGTAAGATTGCATCTAAATCTTTGATAGAAGCCTTTGTTACGTTTTTCAATAGAAATACCTCCTAGAAGAAATATTTAGTTAATTAATTTTATCCCGCATTAACGGGCAGTAAGACCCCACCTCAAAATTTAGCGAAAGCAAAGACGTTAGGTGGGTGATCAACTGCCCGTAAAGGCCCGATTGGTTCAACTAATAATCAGTGGGGGGATGAAGAACCCCCCACTGATTAAAGTTTCACTTTATCATGAATGAAGAAAAAGGAGCGGAATTCCAATACAGACAAACACCTATTCTTCTATAGGAAATATGATAAAAAAGGTAGGCTAAATTGAGTAGAAGAGGTGAAAGGAATGAAAGGGATGGACAATAATGCACCACATGGCTTCTTCGGGGGCGAATCGGACAGTTATACACAAATGATGTTAATGGGAGGGGCTGGCCAACAAGGGTACGGTGGAATTCCGAGCTGGATGGGTGGAGCAGCAGGAGGATTTCCAACATCGGTAGCTGGCATGCAAACTGGAATGCCTACATTAATGGGAGGTTTTTCGACATCAGGGGCTGGAATGCCTACAGTAACAGGCGGATTTCCGACATCAGTAGCTGGCGTACAGACAGGAATTCCAGTAGGAGTACCAACTACATTTCCTTCTTTTGTTGGAGGAGTGCAGACAGGATTTCCGGTACCAGGAGTAGGTGTTGTAGCAGGCGGAGTAGGTGGTTATCCGCAAGGTATTCACGGTCACCATGTACATCACCATCATCAAGGCCAACACGGTCACCATGTACACCATCACCACCAAGGCCAACACGGTCATCATGGACATCACCACCATCAAGGTCAACACGGCCAACATGGACACCACCACCATCAAGGTCAACACGGCCATCATGTACACCATCATCACCAAGGCCAACACGGTCATCATGGACACCATCATCACCAAGGCCAACATGGTCATCAACAACAAGTACATCACCACGGACACCAGCATATACATCCACAGGCTGTTCTTTATCAAACGCACCAAGGGCATCACCATCATCAAGGTCAACATGGTCATCATGGACACCATTATCATCAAGGCCAACACGGTCATCAAGGCCAACACCATCATCAAGGCCAACATGGTCATCAAGGCCAACACCATCATCAAGGTCAACACGGTCATCAAGGCCAACAACACCAGCAACATCAACACCAACAATATCAGCAATATCAACAACAGCAACAATCTTCTCCTTGGACAGGTGGAATGGGAACAGGAGGAGCAGGGGCAGCAGCAGGAGCAGCTAGTATTAGTGGGGCAGCAGGACACGCGGGGCACGTGGGTCATTAATGAGTTGCAGAGAAAAAGACATAATAAAAAACTGCTAGGAAATCCTAGCAGTTTTTTTCAGCTTCTTGGCGCTGACGTTCGATTTCAGCACGAAGTTGTGGCTCTGGTGCTTGCCAGCCTTCTGGTTTTAGAATTTTGCCATCACCTTCACGGAATCGAGGCTTCCCATCAGGGAATAGTTTTGCCATGTTTGCATTATTTACAATTTCGAATCCTTTATCTGGACGTACGCCCATTTCTGTAAACGTTCCGAATGCAAAGTAAATAAGGTCAATCAGTGCATCGTATTGGTCTTCAACAGTTGTTGCTTCTAGAAATTCTTCTAGCTCTTCCTGCATAAAACTCGCACGAATTTTTGCGCGCTCTTCTGTTAATTTTGTTGGAGTATTTGTCACAGGATGTCCGAATACTTCATGCATTTTCGCAACAAGTTCGTATCCTTTATCTAAACCTTTTTCGTTTGTCATGTTGTTTCAATCCTTTCTCGTTTTCTGCCGAATTTCATTGTAACATAAGGTGATTATGAAATGAAAAGAACATCTTATCGAAATAAGATGTTCGCTCGTTATTCTTCTTTTTTTATTAAAAGGGATGAAATAAGATCGATGCCAAAAATACCGACCAGTAACATTGGTATAACGACAAGCAAGTAACGTGTGAAGGAAACATTTTTTAAGTATGTATGAGCAAATAAAAAGACGCCGAGAAATAAAATACCATTTAAAATAGGCTTTACTAATTTTTTAGACATAAGCTCCCCCATAAATATCTTCTCTCTCTATTTGATAATAAAAAACTCCTCTCTCCGTTGTATCATGCTGGAGAGAGGAGTTCAATCATTTCTCATTCAATTACACCAGAATTTGTAATGTTTACGGTGTATTTTATATTAATTGGAACATCTTTGTACATTCGTCTCCACTCCTCTAATTTGAATGGGCGATAATGGTGTTTATATTTTGCTCCTAGCCCGAGGGGATCGACATTTAAAGATTTAAACTGCTTAATTAATTTGGCAGCCTGTACGTCCAATTGCTTTTGTACATCTTTTTCAATGTTTTTTGTGTTCTTGTTATTTTCTAAGTTAATTTGTTTTGATAATTCTTGAATACGTGCATCAAGATGAACGTTAATGAAAAAAGAAGGCTTCCCGTTTTTAATTTTTATATCGTAAGTTGGAACAGAACGAATATTATTAATCATTACGTACGCAGAATCTGTTTTAAATTCATGTGAATCTAATTTATGTTTCTCTAACAGTCCTTTAAATATGAACATATCTTTTTGCGCAATTTTACCGATATATTTATCTTTTTTAAAAAGACCAATTCCGGTGATTTTTATTTTATCACCATGTTTCTTTAAAATTGGAATATAGTAGTCTTGCCCCTCTTGATAATAACGGAATGCTCCTACATGCAGATTATCTCTTGGTAAAGGACCGGTTTCCATATTATGTTCTAGTAACTTTTTTATATAAATTGCAACGTTGTATGAGGTTGTATATTTGCCTTTTAAAAGTTCAGTGCCATTTCCCTCTAATAAAGCAGCATATAAAGCGTTCCCTATATTCACATCTCGAAGTAATGTATCGAATGAAGTAGACATTCCTGTTTTCGCAAGTCTTATCGTATATAGAGCGACACGCATTTGTCCGCTAGCAAAGGGTTGAGAAGACTCTAAAGATGTGTCTGCTTTTACTTGTTTTACCGCATTTGCGCTGCCTTCAAAAACTTGAACTTTATTTCCTTTTTTCTGAATGGGACAAACGAAGGTTACTTTTACTTTATTATCTTTTCCTACATCAAAAACGCTTCCTTGAATAAGCTGTACATCATCGATAATATTTTTTTGTAAACATCCAGTTAAACTAAAGAATGTTATACAAAAAATAAGTATTAATTTGCTTGTACTTTTGATTTTTTCCATTTTCTTTTCACCCACACAATAATAAATAGGATCGGGATGTATACATAAATGAGCCAAAAACTAACTTTTGACGCATTACTAATAAAATTATTAATATCATGCCTGTTTGTTAAAAGTTGTGAAACAATGAGAGTGATAAGGATGAAAGAAATTAGAACACCTCTTTGTTTCACGCGAAATATTTCGTGAGTTCCTCTCATTGCCGCCCATAAGGGGAGGATGAAACTTGTAATAATAACAAGTGCATAGCCTGAAATTGCAATATATTCGAGCCTTTCTATGAATGGTAATTGAATGACTTGGGTCATAGAAAGTTGTGCCCATATCGTTTTTAACAATTGCTTTTCACTAAAAAAGGTAAAGGCTAAAACGGTACTAAATAAATATAGTAGGTTTGAAAATAGTGCTCCGTATTGAGCGAATTTATGAGATTGTATAGGTTTTTTCACAAAAGGATAAACCATTAGATAAATCTCAAACCCTGTCATACTGTAGATTGACAGATGCGCTGCTTTTAAAATATCTGAAAAAGAATGTGTAAATATAGGAAGTAAATTATCCCAATGTGAGTATTTCAAAACGAATAGGCTAAGAAGTAAATAGCCCAATGTACCGCCAACTGAGATGACGCAAATACCAGTAATGACACGAAATCCAGAAGAAATAATGTAATAGCTAACTAAGCATAAAAAGAGTGTTAACATAAAGGTGGAAGCGGTCGGAAACATCCAGACTTGAATAATTTCAACATATGTTCGGATGACCGAAATACTAACGATTAAAAAATAAGCCATAAAGATGATGCTAATGCTATTTCCTAGCCACTTTCCAAATGTTTGCCGATGTAAGTCAATTAAATTCCCGTTTGTTTCCCTTAATAAAAAATACATCATCCATATAAGAATATGGATACCAATTCCTGTGATAATAACTCCTATCCATCCATCGTATCCAGCAGCTTTTGCAATAATTCGAGCGAATCCGAGAACGCCAGCGCCAAACTGTGCACCGTGAATTAAGAAGAAAACAAAGACAGGAGATATTTGATATTTTTCTTGAACCTTACTCATCGAATGCACCTCATTTCTTAATCATCAAAGTCCGATCTATGTTTTGTTGAAATTCCTTTCGCAGCCTTTTTTACATGTTGTGGTCTTGCTTGCACATCTCTTGTATCAATCATCGTTAATGGAAAACGGATCCAAGAATCTTTAACTGATTGTTGCCTTGTCGGATAAAACAAAGCGTACGGCTTACGTAAGGAAGTAAGTCTAAATAGATGAGTAAATAAAAAGATAAATCCAAGAGAAATACCGAAAAGTCCACCTATTTCTGCAAATATGAGAAACGGGAAGCGTAGTAGTCGAACAGCATTACCCATTTTATAAATAGGTGTAATAAAGGAAGCGAGTGCTGATAGTGCAACGATAATTAATAAAATATTACTCGTTAACCCAGCTTGTACAGATGCTTGCCCGATTACGATACCGCCTACAATACCGAGTGTTTGCCCAACTTTCATCGGTAACCTTGCACCAGCTTCTCTTAATAAATCAATTGCGAGTTCTAAAAAGAGTGCTTCAATTAAAGGTGGGAATGGTACTTGTGCCCTTGATAAAATCAAAGTTTCAAGTAAATCACTTGGAATAAGTTCATAATGATAATTTAAAACTGCAACGTATAACGGTGTAGCGCAAATTGAAAATAGAACGGCGATAAGGCGCAAAATTCTTGAAAATGTAGCGTATAGCCAAGAGACGTTATAGTCTTCTGGTGAAATGAAAAAATCGAAATAGGATACAGGTGTTAGTAAAACACTTGGAGAACCATCAACAAAAATAGCGATTTTTCCATCAATTAGTGCTTTTGTAACTCTATCAGTACGTTCTGTATTGATATAGAGAGGGAAAATTGATTTTTCACCCATCAATTCTTGTATATAAGCACTATCATTAATTTGATCATATTCAAGAGCGCGTAATGATTCCTCGAGAAAATCTACATTATCTTTTTCAGCTAGGTTGTCTAAATACATCATGACAACTTTTGTTTTGGAAAACTCGCCGATAATCATTTCTTTTGTTTGTAAATCTAAAACAGGAAGACGTTTTCGAACTAAATTAATGTTTGTATCAATATCCTCTACGAAACCTTCTTGCGGACCAATAACAGTTGATTCGTTTAAAGGAGGGGTTGGCGCACGATAATTATCAATTGCAATGTTTGCAAGCATACATTTTTGATCTTGCTGATTTAATTGAATGATCGCATGCCCCTTTAAAACCATATCCTCAATTTTTTGTAAGTCGTTCGTAATTGTAATGCCGCTCATCGGAATATGTTCTTTTAATTGTTCTAGAGAAGCACAAGGTTTCTCTAAAAGAGTAGGCATTAAATATTTCTGTAATTTCTCTCCATCAAGTGAAGGGCGATAGTAAGAAATCCAATAAGGCATCGTTTCATCGTCAGATGTATGGTAATTAATAAAATCACTAGACTTTTTAAGTTTCTCTATTAAATCTTGTAGAGAATGAATACGGTCTTTTTCTGGTTTTGTAAAGTCATAAATACTATTACCTCCAGAGCTTTGTTGCTTACTTTGAGAGGGTTCATCGTGCTTAGCCTTTTGTTGTTTATCTTGAGAAGAATCACCTTGTTTAGCGCTTTGTTGCTTATCCTGAGAAGAATCACCTTGTTTAGCGTTTTGTTGCTTATCTTGAGAGGAATCCTCTTGTTTAGAGCTTTGTTGCTTATTCTGAGAAGAATCCTCTTGTTTAGAGATTTGTTGCTTATCCTGAGAGGAATCCTCTTGTTTAGCACTTTGTTGCTTATCCTGAGAAGAATCCTCTTGTTTAGCA